>NZ_JBQSXK010000009.1:0-118575 GCF_052378115.1 Psychrobacter sp. AOP30-A2-5
TTTTGAGAACTTAGCAAAACTCGATAATGAAATGGTTGTATTTACCTTTGAGGAAATGAAGCCTTATATCAGAAAATTAAGAGGTAACAAACCAACCAAGATCATCATTATTGATTTAGAAAAAAAGTTTAGAAACTTACTAGATGAAATTAAATCGATAATTAACAGCAATAATTTCAAGAGTAAAATACCCGATAAACACAAGCTCAACCCTGAGTATTGGTCTGAAAAGTATGTCCTAGTAACTAATCTAAAAACTTACTTTGTAAACAAAGCTATTGAAGATTTTAACTTGTCTAATGATCTGGTTGCTTGGGTAGACTTCGGATATTGTAGAGATAATACTACTCTGCTAGGTATTAATAATTGGTACTACCCTTTTGATGACTTACATGTTCATTTTTTCACATTAACAAAAGACAAGTTTTTTTTATTTTTTAACAATCCCAACTTCCCTCATACAAAAAACAAAGTTTTATCTGCTATTTTAAATAATAGAGCAGTTATCATAGGTGGCGTAACAGTAGCTAATCAAAATATTTGGAGAGAGTTCTTTAATGTTGTAAAAAATTGTCAAGAAGAATTATTTCAAAAAAACATTGTGGACGATGATCAAGGTGTTTATTTAATGTGTCATCTTAAGCAACCCAATCTATTTAAATTTCACTATCTTGGTAAAAATAGCAATGGTGAGCAAAATTGGTTTGGAACCATGCAAAAATTTCATGCTTAACTTATTTAGAGGCTGTAGTAGATAAGCACTATGCTAGACTACTTTTATGAAGATAACCCGTTGTAAACTAAGTAAAAAAGTACAGCGAAGGCTCTTAGAGTTTTCACGGCTGAAGTGACTGCAAGAACAGCCGCAGATTTGCTCGACATTCAACCTAACACTGCTGCACTTTTTTATCATAAAATTAGACTTGTAATAGACGACCATCTCTCATTAGAAGCTGATGAGCTCTTTTAGGTGTAAGTCAAATTAGATGAAAGTTACTTTGGCGGCGTACGTAAAGGCAAAAGAGGTCGCGGGGCTGCTGGTAAGACAGCTGTATTTGGTATACTAAAACGAAATGGTAAGGTTTATACCATTGTCGTAGCAGACACCAAACAAAGCACATTAATGCCTGTCATCAAGCGTAAAATCAAGCCTGACAGCTTTGTTTATACTGATAGTTATCGAAGTTACAATGCGTTAGATGTGAGCGAGTTTAAACATTTCAGAGTCAATCACTCTAAAGAGTTTACTTGCGGTAAAAACAATCACATCAATGGCATTGAGAACTTTTGGAATCAGTCTAAAAGAACACTCAGAAAATATAATGGGATCGATAAGAAGAACTTCCATTTATTTTTAAAAGAGTGCGAGTTTAGATTCAACTATGGATCACCGTCTACTCAGCTTAAAACGCTGAGAAAATGGTGTGATATTTAATCCTTATCTACTACAGCCCCTTTATTTATATATATCTATTTTTTAGATAGCCATAATAGGTTTGTTTTTCGAAATACTCTTCCTTGAAAGCCTCATGAATAGTCAACTTATGAATACTAGCTTGTGAAACTATTTTTTTGTATTCGTCTTCATTAAATTGCTTTTTTATCTCAGATTGTAATAAATGTGGAAAAGTATCATCAATAACAGGAAATTCAAAATCTATAATTTTTGACTCCTTTAATTCATTAATCATTACTTGAAAGAAAAAGTAATACTCAATTTTACTTTCATTTTCCCAATAATAAAGCAGCAAGTCAACCAAGGTCTTTGTAATCATTGAGTTTGGCTTAGAAAACATAATACTACTAAGATGTTTTACTTTAAATTCATCTCTCCAATTAAAGTAAAAATGTGTATCATTTGTACCCCAATTTTTATTAAGAGAGTTAGGATCACGGCTATACATAAAAAAATTACAGTTTGCATATTCCTTGGGTAGCCTATCTGTTAATAAAACGGAAGCATCTAGCCAAACCCCACCATAGATTGACAACAATGCAACACGCAGCAAATCAGAAAAGAATACTGGTCTAAAAACTCCATTTTTACGTTTTTCATCAACAAACTCTGGAAGCTTTATATATTCATTTATGTTTTCATCAGTAATTCTGATAACCTGATAATCGTGAGCATGACTGTCTACTGAAGAAAAACATATTTCCACCATTTCCGGTAAATTTTCTAATCCCTGTCCCCAATATTGCCAAATAATTTTTTTGCCTACCAGTTCTTTTTTGATTGGTGGAGTATCATACTTTTCTATTTTTTTGTCAGCGTATTGATCAAGAACCATCCTCCAGTAAGAGGCTACTTTTTCTTGCTTAATTTTATCATCATACTGATAATTCCAGCGCTTCCTTACATTTCTAGGCACTAGGCCATTATAGAAAACCTTAAAGGGCTTATTACGGATAACGTTAAAGATCTTTTGCATGGTCTACATACCTTTCAGAATTTTGTCTAATTTGGAACGTTTAATATTCAGAGTTATTCTTTGATGTATTCGCAGCTCTTTATTAGCAACAAGATAAAGCTCTGAGAAGTACTTATTGTATTGAGCATAGGTGTCTTTTAACAAATCTTCCTGATGGTTTTTAGCGATTTTATTTAACAGCCCTATATAACGTTTATATACTTTATACAGCAAATAATGATAGCCATCTTTTTCACCATCTCTCTGATAGTTTTCAACGCGATAAGTGAAAGCATATAAATAATCATCTACGTATTTTTTGTCGATATTCTTTAAAATAGACCCTTCACGCTCACGATACTTTATTACAGGCTGTTTTAAATAGCTATATTGAAAACTCTTTAATGAGATATCAGTCATATACAAAATATCTTCAAAATTCAATCCTTCTTTAAACCTTATGTCTTGTATTATCTGTCTTCTAAAAACCTTATTCCAAACATGATTACTATTATTTTCAATAATATTATCTAAGAAGCTATTGCTCTTATTGATATAATTTTTATTAGACGTGCCTATAAACCCTTTTTTATTTACCTCTTTTTTTCCTCGTAATGATACATAATCGGCACATAGCACATCCGAGTTCAATTTTTCTATTTGAGACATGACAGATTTATAAGCACCTTCGTACATAACATCATCAGAGTCAATAAACCAGATATACTCTGTTTGGCCCATATCGAAAAGCGCATTGCGTGTGTCTGACAAACCTCTATTATAAGGCGCATCGAAGATTTGCACTTGAGGGTAATTTTCAAAACGCTTGATAATAGCTGCACTATTATCTGTCGAAGCATCGTTCATTATTAAAATAGATGCTCTAGTATCGATTTGAGTGAGTATTGATTCTATACACTCTTCTACATAATCCGCTACATTATAAACAGGTATTAAAATACCAATTGTTAGATCTTCTTTATTCATACAACACTCACATTAAAAACTTTATAATTAACAGCTTGTTAATAAATTCTGAAATAATTGATAATACGCTTGAGTGACCTGTTTTTTATCATAATGAACTAAAACTTTCTCTCTAGCTGCCGTTGCTAGTGCTTGGTAGTTTGATGGATTAGATAGTACAGTCGCGATGATATTCGCCAGCTCTGTTGCTGCCCCGACTGGGAACAAGAAGCCATCCTTGTTGTCTTCAATCAACTCCTTTACTCCCATTGCAGTACTTCCCATAACGACACAGCCACTTGCCATCGCTTCTAGCACCGCTAGGTTCAGCCCTTCAAAACGGCTCGACATGATAAATACTTTATGTTGTAGCAATAGCTTTTCAACTTCGCTACTGTACTCTATAAAGGTCACTTGTTCATGCAGCTCATAGCGAGCAACCAAATCATGTACTTCTCTTTGGTAACGCTTGCGCCCACTACCAACTAAGGTAAGAGTGGGATTGATGCCTTTTTGCTTTAACTGATTCAGTGCTTCAATTAAAGTAACGTGATCCTTACTTTTAGCATATCTTCCCACCATAATCAGATCATGCGACCTTTCATTAACAGGTGCAAGATTCACACCGCCAAATCGAGTGGTATCAATACCATTTGGGATGGCTTGAATGGGTGCGTGAAGACCCTGCTCAGATAAGACTTGGGCTACGCCTTCAGAGACAGCCACAATTCTAGCAGTTGATTTACTTAGTTTACGCGTTTGGTATATCTTCCAAGGTGTATAGCGCTCTTTAGAGTTGTGTTCCACTTGTACCAAGCAAGGTACTTGTGCCAATAGCCCTGCCCGTCTTCCCAGTAAATGCTCAGGAAACCCATGCGCAACCAATATATCAGGCCGCCATTGCTCACATAGTTTTTTTAATTCGTGAACGGTCGCAAGATGGGTAGTACCTGTGACAACCTTGTAATCGATATCTTTATCTTCAAGTTCAGCAAGCTTTTCTGGTACGGTCGTTTTTTTACGACGCAGTACTAATAGGTTTTCAGTCGATTCTATTTGATTGTGAGCCTCAACCAAATCAATAGCAACTTTCGTGGCTCCTGAAAAGCCACCAGTGACAAAATGCAAGACTCTCAACAGCTTCTCCATTAATCTATTCAAAGTAAAACCAGACTTAGCTAAAAAATAAGATTCTATGACGCTCTCAATTTGAACGCACCTGCTTTAAGAATCGACATGCTAAGCAGCCGTATTCATAGATGGACACCATAGCAAGATGTAGCTTGAAACTAAGCGACGTTATGATACCGCATCCATAAATTATGTGCGAGCTTATCGTTAGTAGTTATAGCGAGCCTATGAACTTGATTTTAAGATACCTATTAGTACCACTCAACCAAAAAAGCTAAGACTTAAAACAGTCTTAGCTTTTTTATCTCATACAATATAATTTTAAATATTAATCAATAAAACTTAACCAATCCATATACTGCTCATTGCGACCATGAACCACATCAAAGTACAAGGTTTGTAGCTGCTCAGTCAAAGGTCCACGTCCACCATTGCCAATAGTACGATCATCATATTCACGAATAGGCGTCACTTCAGCCGCCGTACCCGTCATGAATATTTCATCTGCCAAATAAAACTCATCACGAGTGATACGGCGCTCAACGACCTTGATGCCTAGATTATCAGCGAACTGAATGATGGTGCGACGAGTGATACCGTCAAGTGCACCGCCCGCTAAATCTGGTGTATGCAATACGCCATCTTTGACTAAGAACAAGTTCTCGCCAGCACCTTGGCAGACGTAACCCTGCGGATCCATCAAGATAGCTTCGTCATAGCCATTACGAGTGACTTCTTGGTTGGCCATGATGGACACTGGATAGTTGCTCGAGGCTTTTGCCTTACACATGGTCACATTGGTCATATGATGAGTAAATGACGAGGTTTTTACACGGATACCATTTTTGATACCCTCTTCACCCAGATAAGCGCCCCAATGCCAAGCAGCAACCATTGCATTGATACTGTTATCACGTGACGATAAACCAAGCTTTTCTGCACCGACCCAAATGAGCGGACGAATATAGGCTTCTGCCAAGTTGTTTTGCTTGACCACATCTTTGTGCGCCTGCTCCAGAGTCGCTGCATCAAACGGTACATTCATTTGAAAGATTTTTGCAGAGCCTAACAGACGCTCGGTGTGCTCTTTTAGGCGAAAAATTGCCGTACGATTATCAGCAGTTTGGTATGCGCGCACACCTTCAAACACAGCCATGCCATAATGCAGGCTATGCGTCAGCACATGGACTTTGGCATCTGGCTGCTCAATCATTGTGCCATTCATCCAAAGCTTACCATCTTGTGTTGCCATATTCATTTTATAATCCTTATGTTAGCACTAACGGCTATTTTTTTAGGTATAGTCGACGCACGTATAAATGCTTCGACTAGAGGTTTTGATTAATCGTATTTATCAACATCATATGATAACACCGCAGCGTCAATTTTTATTGCTAAAATATAGTGTTATCCTTACTTAGAAATAACCAACAACTGACAGATTTATCGTAATGTGTCGCCGATTATATCACTGGCGGTGCTAGCAAATGAAATCTTTTAGTTTGAGTATCACAGGCTATTATTTATAAGCAAAAACCTTCTTAAAAATTAGGCGAATCGCCATCGGCCAAATTAACACCCATCAAATGTTGCCATTGCGCTTGTACTAATGCTCGTGTTTCTTTCCACAGTGACTCATCCACCAATAGCGATTGCTCTGATAGTGCCAATTGATGAGTAGCAGCACGAATTCTGAGGTAGGCATCCGTTAAATCTTGGCAGACTTGCTCCTCCCAAATACCCAGTGATGCCACTTCTTCAAAAATACGAACGTTGTCGCTCCATTTGGTCAGGCTCGGATGCTCATGCGAATAAGCCAATACTGCAAATTGCGCTAAGAATTCAATGTCAATGATCCCGCCTGCATCTTGTTTAAGATGAAACTTACCTGCTTGTTGTTGCCATTGACTGGTGCCCAGATGTTTTTGCATCTTAATACGCATACTGGTGACTTCTGTACGCACCTGCTCTATCGTGCGCGGTAATGATAATACGTCTCGGCGAATATCACAAAAGCGTGCCGTCACTCGTTTATCACCGCAAATCGCTCGCGCCCGTACCAAGGCTTGATGCTCCCACGACCATGCCTTTTCTAGCTGATAGGTTTCAAAAGCATGACAAGACACCACCATCATGCCAGCATTACCTGAGGGGCGCAGACGCATATCAATCTCATAAGCGCGGCCATCTCGAGTTTGGGTATTGAGATAGTTCATCAGCTTTTGTACCAAACGGGCAGCAAACTTCATACCGCTGACTGATTTTTCACCCGTGGTCATGCCCTGCTCTTTTATCTTATGTAAAAACACCAAATCCAAATCTGAAGAATAAGACAGCTCTAGCCCGCCAAGCTTGCCATAACCAATGATGGCAAAACCGCAATCTGCCTCGGTCACCGGATCGCCATCTTGACCAATAGGATAGCCGTAGCGTTTGACAATTTCTGCAAAAGCCCGTTCTAATGCGGCTTCTAGTACCACCGCTGCGATATATGTAAGAGAATCCGACACCTTCATAATCGGACGCTCAGCCAATACATCACTGGCGGCGACCGCCAACACTTGGTTCTTCTTAAATAATCTTAATACGCTGAGCAGCTCTTCTTCGTCATTAGGCTCTACGCGCAATAGCTGTTGACGCAAAATATCACGCAACTCTGGCTTGTCCGGCAAGTGGCGATAGCGCTGCTGTAAAAAAGTATCTAAGAGCACAGGATAATGTGCCAACTCTTTGGCAATCCAAGGACTGGCCGACAGCATGGGTATCAGTTCAATCGTTGCATTGGGGTTTTCTGCAATCATCACCAAATAGATAGAACGACGACAAATCGCTTCGAGCAATGTAATGAGACGCGGCAAAGCGGTATTGGCCAATTGCTGCTGCTCTTGATGAGCGAGTAACGCATGGATAATTACAGGATAAGCGTCATCCAACCGCTCGCGAGCCTCATCGCTTAAGTTAGCGACCATCTTTGACTGCCAAAAATCTTGTAACAGCACTCGGTTTTCTGCCGTTAACACATCATTCAATCGTGCAATCTGTTCATCAAGATGTTCGGGCTCAAGATCTGTGTCTTCATGATCCGGTACCTGACGTTCGGTCACCATACGCTCAAAGGGAACATTGACATTGTCTCGGTGGTGGTTAAGGGTATCTAACAGTGCATTCCAATCGTCAAACCCAAGGGTAACCGCCAAGTTATACTGCCACTGCGGATCATGTGGCAAACGCTGAGTCTGTTGATCATTAATCGCTTGAATGGCGTGTTCAAGCCGACGTAAAAAACGATACGCGGCTTGGAGCTCTTGATAAGTAGTCCTCTCTAGATACTCAAGCTTATGTAATACCTGCATTGCTTGTAAACAAGATTTCACCTGTAATTGAGGATGCCTGCCACCATAAATCAACTGAAAGGCCTGCACAATAAATTCAATGTCTCTGATACCACCAGCACCCAGCTTGATGTTATCCAAATCTTCCCGCTGAGCGACTTGGTTTTGAATAAGCGATTTCATCTCCCTGAGCGCTGAAAAAGCACTGTAATCCACGTAATAACGGAAAACAAAGGGCTTGATGAGCGCTTGTATCTCATCATAAAACGGCTGTTCTAGCTGCCCGACTACTCGCGCTTTTAGCCATGCAAAACGCTCCCATGCACGTCCATGTTGAGAGAAGTACTTCTGTAATGCAGATAGATGAATGGCCAAATCACTACCATCACCCCAAGGGCGCAGACGCATATCGACCCGAAAAACAAAGCCATCAGCCGTCTTTTGATCCAATAATTTAATAATACCTTGACCAAGCCTTGTCATAAACCGCTTATTATCTATGCTGCGCGTGCCTTTTGATTTATCACCGCTGGTTACACCACGAGCCTGATGGACAAAGATAAGGTCTATATCACTCGATAGATTCAGCTCATGAGCGCCAAGCTTACCCATCGCCATAATCGCCATGTCATCAATTTGCACGTTACCTTTGGCATTGACAAACGTTGGTTCGCCGTACTGTTTAATCAAATGCTGGTAGGTATAATCTTTGGCAAATGAGATACAGCCGTCTGCAAACTCAGACAGCTCGTCGGTCAATTGCTCAAGTGCTATCAGTTGTAAGGCATCTTGCCAAATCCAGCGCATCATCAGCAGTGTACGTAGATGACGCAGGCCACTCATTACCTTCACTTCATCAGCAAGTTGGTAATTATCATCTAACGTATAATCTTGAATCAAATCATCGATTTGCTGCCGAGTTAAGGTTCGATCTAACGGGTAGCTACGTAAAAACGTTTGGCATGAAACCGTTCGACTCTCCCAAATCTGATAAGCGAACTCGCTTGCCGTCTGCAATATTTGCAGCTGTTCGGTTGTATACTGACAATCTGTACCATGGGTCGCACGTGAAGGCATAGCGGATGACATAGGGAACATAACTCCTTGCATAGAGTGATAAGACTACGTGAACTTAGCGCATAAGTTTATCGTTTTTTCTTACGAAGTAGTCACAGCATCAACTAACGATACGCAATATGTCGGTATTTAATATAAAACTACGTTTAATGACAGTGACCCTATTTGCTTTTGAGCGCTTTATGGTAGCATAAACAACTTTAGCGCAGATGATTGAAAAGAGCTCTTATGACAACCATGACCCCATTGCTTCTGATTACTGCTGATCCTAGCCACCCACTTGCCCATTTAGCGCTACGTTATGCACGCGCTTATCTCAAAAATGCCGCCAATAGTAAAGATACCAATGACAATGCCACCTTAGATAATATCACCTTAAACGTATTTTTTTATGGCGATGCGGCTAATACTGCCAATGATCTACGCTGGCAGTCGGCGGATCAAATTAATTTGACCAAAGAGTGGCAAACGCTCGCTGAGCAGTTCCAGTTAGCGCTGCCTGTCTGTGTCAGTACTGCACTCAGTCGCGGCATTAGCGACACGGATAACAGCAAACGCCATCAACTTAATGGTGACAACCTTGCCACTGGCTTTTCACTGATCGGACTGAGTGAGCTGGCGATGATGATGCAAGGCGACTGTCGTTTGATGCAGTTTTGATGACTTGCCGTGCAGACAGATTACATCTTATGATAATAACTGTCAGCGACCAATTAGATTAGGAATTAACCATGAAATTATTAGTTCAGCTGCTCACGCCGACTGAAATGGCGAGTTATGAAGGCTGTGCGCTTGCATTAACGCTAGCGACCTTTGGTCATGAAGTACAGCTGTATTTGGATGCGCCTGTTTTTGGCTTGTTGATGCAGCCTGCGTCGCGTTTGCATGGCATGATTCAGTCGCTTGAGCTATATGACATGCCAGCCGCTTGGCTACCTGACGATGTTTTTAGCGGGTGGGTAACAGGTATGCTACCTATTGATTTGGCTTCACAATTGACATTGATACCTGAAGTGGTGAACGCTTCAGACTTTGAGCAAATACTACGCTTTTAGCCTCGCAATTTTATTTGTAATACTTTAAATACTAGGCCATGTCCTCATTTTAAAAATAGAGATGAGAATGAGGACACGCCTTATCCTAAATCTAGCAAAAAATCGGACACTGTTATGGCAACTTTATATCAAATACACAGCACAATGGATATGCTCAGGCGCAGTGTCGATGAGATGTCACGGACATGGCGCACCGGTGACAGTATTCTCTTGCTTGGTAGCACCGTGGCTTTTATCAGTTGGCTTGATGCGTATTTGAGTGACAATGAAATACAAGGCATCGCAAATATTTATGCCTTAGCCGATGATGTGGCGCAGCTGAGTACCAATACCAGTGCTAAGCTCAATCTAGAAGCCAAGTTGAGTGGGCTGTTAACCGATGAAGAATGGGTCAATCTAACTCAGAATACCAATGCTAGTAATACCAGTGCTAATAATACCGATGCTAATAATGCGGGGTTTGACAAAGTAGTGACCATCGCCCTATGAATAACGATAATACGATTAATCATGATATAACCAATCATGATATAACAGCGGCAATCAACGTTGAATTGGATCAAGACGGTCATTTATGTGACCATAATATCTGGACCCCTGATGTCGCTCAGCAATTGGCCGACACTCTAGAGGTGCATCTAGAAACTGAGCATTTACAAATTTTACAACAGGTACGGGCATTTTTTACTCAGTTTAATCACGCACCAGCCACGCGCCCACTGATTAAATGGTTACAGAAAACCTTGCCAGAGCATGATATCAGCAATCAGAAACTACAGCAGTTATTCAACACTGGCTTGGTTGCCCGCCATGTCAATCGCCTTGCCGGTCTGCCCAAACCACCCAACTGCTTATAAGATATATGGCATATATGATTGATAAGGTGTTATGAATGGCGATGAATACCTAAATGTTGGATCATCGCCTGCAATCAGTAAAAAATGCATGGCTATTTTGGATCGTACACTGTCAACGTCTCATACCCGATACTACGACCTTCATCACCAGTGAAGCCTTGCTGACGCCAGACCTCATACAGACATATCGCCACACTATTCGATAAGTTTAAACTGCGTGAATCAGCCAGCATAGGCAAGCGCAACCAGTGATCAGCGCCGATATCTTCACGTATATCATCTGCCAGACCTGCTGTTTCAGAGCCAAATACTAAGGCGACATTAGGTATCTGCTCAGGCATCAGGGCACAATCAGATTCGGCAGCCATCTGTTGCCCACCAAAGTCATAGTCATAAAAAGGCTTGCTCAGTTTGGTGGTCAATGCTGTGACAATATGACAATCCGCTGCCTGTAGCGCCAGTTTTGCTGTCGCCCAATCATCATGTACTTGTAGGTGCGCGTATTCATGATAATCCAAACCTGCACGCCGCAGCTTTTTATCATCAAGCTCAAACCCTAATGGCCTGACCAAATGTAGCTGCGCGCCCGTATTGGCACATAAGCGGATAATATTGCCCGTGTTACTAGGCATTTTTGGCGCTACCAACACAATATGGGTGGTCATATCGACTCCTTAAGTCGTCAAATCTGCGTATTATCGTCGATCCGAGATAACGTGGACAGACTCTACTAAAATGATGGTTATTTGAATTTCTGAGCAAAAGGTAATTAAAAGTTACAGTTTACTGCCAATAATTACATTTTGATACTTTGCACAGTTTTTAACTTTCACTATGATGTCTCTAACGGATATCGAGATAGTATTTATCTATTATTATCTTATCCAATAACCCCTCAGTGAGGCTCAAGCCTAATGCTTAGCATCACTGTTATTATTTATAACGACCCATTTTTGAGGATTCTATTATGAAAAAATTAATCATCGCATCTTTAACTGCTATGTTTGTTCTAACTGGTTGCAACACTTTTAAAGGTTTGGGCCAAGACGTATCAAGCGCTGGCGAAGCTGTTACTGGCGGCGCACAAGACGTACAAAATAAAATCTAAGTATTGATTTTTTTGCGTATTTGAAAGGCTTATCATTTATGTGATAAGCCTTTTTTTATAACTTTATTTTTCGATAGTAAAGACTGACATTAAAGACACCGTGAATATCTCCAATTATAAGAAGGCTCGCAATATCTGATTGAGATAACGTTGACCCAATAGCGTTGGCTGTAGTCGCTCCGTATTGTCTACTAGTAATCCCTGAGTAATCAATTGCACCACTTGTACAGCAATATCATCATCACTAAGCCCTGTCCTTGCAGTAAACATAGACCAAGCGACGCCATCATGTAGACGTAGCGCATTCAGCATAAACTCACTGACCAATTCATCACTGTCAATTTCCTGCCAACCCACCATTTTTGGTGCGTTTTGTTTAACAGAAGAATCAGTGGTATCTTGATAATCCACATAATCTTTAGGCAGTCGTGACTTACTAAAACGATAAATACCAGAATCTGCTAGCAAGTCATTCTTTAAGCCATTATCTGTTAATGCTGATGCTTCATGAGCAATCGTTACTTTACCATGCGCGCCCGCACCAATCGCTAGGTAGTCACCAAATTGCCAGTAATTAACATTGTGACGGCATGCCTTATCTGACGCGCCTGCCCACGCGGATACTTCGTAATTGCAGTAGCCCAATTGCTGCAACAACGCTTGACCTGCCTGCTCAATATCTGCCAAGTTATCCTCATCTGGTAAAATCGGCTGGCTACGGTAAAATACGGTATTGGGCTCAATCGTTAATTGATACCAAGAAATATGCGTCGCCCCAGCATCATGCGCCATCTGGATATCGTTCAGCGCCTCATTCATCATTTGCTGCGGTAGCCCATGCATCAAATCGACATTGACTCGCTCAAACCCAGCCACGCGAGCTGCACGAATCGCTGACAATGCTTGTGCAGGGTCATGTATGCGACCAAGGGTTTTGAGCTTATCAGCAGCAAAGCTTTGTACACCTATCGACAAACGATTGATACCCACCTCTAAATATTGAGCAAAAGGCGCATGCTCAAGCGTGCCCGGATTGGCTTCCATCGTTACTTCAATGCCATCAGCAAACTTAAAAATGTTGCGTAAGCCAGTAAACAATCGCTGGTATTGCGCAATGGGTAGCAGTGAAGGCGTACCACCACCGATAAAAATAGAACTGATTTCACGCGCTTGGGTTAACGACTGCTGCATGGCGGCATCTGACAGCAGCGCATCCACATATTCGTCATACATAGATAGCTGCATATCCATCGGCAGCTCATGCGAATTAAAATCACAATAAGGGCATTTTTTGACACACCACGGGATATGAATATAAAGCGCCAGTGGAATGGCGCTTACCTGTATCCCACTCGCAGTATTATTAGAGATGCTGAGATTATCAGAAAAATGAGCAGGTGTAATATTTGACATAAACGAAGGTATCTATAAAAAAGGTTACATAAATGGATGACTGCTGTCACTAGCAGAAAGTAGCGCTAGGATAACGGCTAATGTAATTAAAAAAAAGGCTATCTTAAAGAAAAGCCGATCAATAACAAAACCAGTCACAAATATCCATATTAACCCAGTACTTTTATAGGCAAAATAGTGAAGAATGATGGCATAAAATGACATTGTATTAAATGACATTGCATACAGTGATATTGCAAATAATGAATGGCTGATAATGATAAATAGGATAAAGATATGGCTTATTGGTTAATGAAGTCCAACCCCAAGTTTTTTGGTATTGATGATTTGCAACGCCTAGAGACAGACAGTTGGGATGGTGTGCGCAATTACCGCGCTCGTAACTTCATGCGTGATGAGATGCAGGTCGGCGACAAGGTATTCTTTTATCACTCTAGCGCTAAGCCGTCTGGCGTCGCTGGCATCATGATGGTAAGCAAAGCAGGCTACCCTGACCCTTGCCAGTTCCATCCTGAGCACCGTCATTACGATCCTATTGCCACCGAAGATGAGCCACGCTGGTATATGGTAGATGTCACTTTTGAGCAAGCATTTACTGATATTCTACCACTATCAGCCCTTAAATTTTTACCCGCACTTGAGGATTCACTATTAATGAGAAAAGGCTGTGAGCAACTTACCGTAATTCCACTAGACGCCAAACACTGGTACGCCATTATGGATATGGCAGAAACCCTTCATCTACTATCTGAGCAACCAGTGGTGAGATAGTAACGATTGAGTAAGGTTTTTAGTGTTATCAACGAACACTTATTGATGCGCTGCCTGCAAAAAATTTGCTATATTTGCGATTTATGCTCAACAATTCATTTCTCGACCTTCTTTATCACACCTTTATCTCCATTATCAGGACCCGCTTATGAGCGCACCCAAACTACTATTATCTGTATTAACCGTCAGTATATTAAGTCTGACCCTTAGCGCCTGTGGCAGTGACGGGGACAAGGTCAAAGAGGAATATGACCGAATAGAAGATCAGGTGAAAGATGAATATGATCGTGTGGAAGACAAGGTCAAAGAGAAGTATAAAGAAGTCGAAGATAAGCTGAGCGATGATGAAAAATCCATGGCCGAGATTCTGGAGTCAGTATTTTTACCAGAAGAATCACTCGATAATTTCTTGGACAAAATAACCCCAGAAGGCGGTCGCGGCGGTTTATATGTCGGACACTTTATTGAGATTGAAGATGGTGACAACGACGATATCGATATCGGTGCTGTTTACTTTGACATCAGCAAAGATGGCGCTGGCAGCGTCGATGGTAGCGTTAGTTATCAGCAGCAAGCCTGCCAAGAAAATAACACTTTGGGTATCAACTCAGCCATTAAGGTTGACAACTATATCGCGGGTAAAATAACAGGCAGTCTCGATACGTTAGCGTTTTTAGACATTAAATATGTCAATGATTTGGGCATAGAAACACCAAACTTATTAACCACCTTTGCGGGGAGCTTTGAGGAAAAAGAAGCAGGATCACCTTGGAGAGGTAGCTTTGAGTATCAGGATGGCCTCGGCGGTAAAAAGCTAACCAGTAGCGAAAAAAATTGCAGCGTCACTTACACCATCAGCGATCGCTCTAATTTTAAGACGTACCCACTTGATTATAGTCTGGGCAAAATGACTCTTGATGTCATCGGTAATGGCAGTCAAAAGACCGTCACTTGGCAAAATCCTGCCAATACCAAGTATTTACTGGTTAGCCAAATTGATGTCAACAAAGCCGAGTCTGGTGCCAACGGCTATGTGCAGAATGTGATATTAAGTAATCTTGAAACGCAGTTTACCCCTGTCATTCCAGCCATGTTCACCAATTACGTGATTGTCGTGCAAGCATTTGATGCCAATAATACCTTGATTGGCTATCAAGCGGTGGTGCAAGATTTGCCTGAGTCCCTATAAATGCCTGCTGATGTGCCTATAAGTTAGAATGGTTATCTTCAAGTGCTCACTCTCTTGAATCGATTACCTTTCACAGTCAGTTTTTAAGATCGATACAACGCTTTTAAAGCGTTGACATCATAGCGTGGCTTCTTTACCATTCTATTTATTTATGACCTGTCAATCCACTGCTTGGATTGACGGGTTATTTTTATTTTTGTGCCTGACTTTTTTTGCATACTCTGTCTATATAGGCTTGCTCATATTATTTATCGGAGTATTATCGTCGGCACGACTCCCCCTTTTACATCCAGCCAAAAAACTGGATTGGCTTGGTTAAACTTGCTTAGGGCGTGTCCTCATTCTCATTTGCTTTTCTGCTCAAATTTTTGGTTATGGTATGACCGTCTCGCTATTGTTTTGTTGATGGCAATATTTGCTCATCTATCATAATTACCGCAAAGAATAAAAAGTTGCTCACTATGGTTTTCCCATTATCTTTTAGAGATTTTAAAAGCTACAGCTTACGCTTAGGCGTGCTCGCGCTTCCTATTTTAATTACTCAGTTTTGCCAAGCAGCACTTGGTGTGGTCGATGCTATCATGGCAGGTCAAGTCTCCGCGCTTGATTTGGCTGCCGTCGCCGTTGGCTCTGGTATTTGGCTGCCGCTGTTTTTATTAGCCACTGGTATTTTAATCGCCACCACCCCTCTTATTGGTGAGGCGATTGGTCAAAATAAGCACCATCAAGTACCGCATATCACGCAGCAGTCTTTATGGACCGCCAGTGTCATTGGTATTATGGGCTTTATCATCGTTAATTTAGCACCCAATGTACTTGGGGTCATGGGTGTGCCTGAAAACATCCAACCGATAGCAACGCAGTATTTGCATGGCGTGTCGTTTGGTTTTCCCGCACTGGCTGTCTATGCGGTGCTACGCAGTTATTGCGAAGCACTTGGGCGACCTGAGCCGGTGACAGTGATTAGTATTATCGGGCTACTTGCCGATATTCCCCTTAACTATATATTTATCCACGGTCTGTTTGGCATGCCCGAAATGGGCGGCGCAGGCTGCGGGGTCGCAACAGCCATTGTGTTATGGATAAATGTTTTATTACTGGCGGCTTATACCAGCTTTACTAAGCGACAGCAGTTTGCCAGCACGCGCTTCTTTTATGCCTTTGCCAGTCCTAATCGTGCACAGATTAAAAAGCTCCTTAAACTTGGTATTCCGATTGGTATCTCTATCTTTTTTGAAGCCAGTTTGTTCAGCTTGGGCGCTCTTGTTATCAGTCCATTAGGTGAGCTAGCAACCGCATCGCATCAGGTGGCATTAGCGGTGACTTCCCAGCTGTTTATGATTCCGATATCGGTCGCTATGGCACTGACAATCATGGTATCCAATCGTTTTGGCGAAAAAAACCTCATGGCGTTACGTCAAGTGCAAGCCACTGGTCTTATCTGGACAGTATTGATTGCGCTCACTTGTATGATTGGTATTTGGCTATTTAGGCCGCAATTGGCAGCCGCATTCTCTGATAACCCAGCCGTTATCACGCAATCTATGCATTTACTTATTTTTGCCCTTGGTTATCAGCTGTTCGATGGCTGGCAAGTCAACGTCGCTGGTATATTGCGCGGCATGCAAGACACCACGATCCCAATGTGGGTCACGTTGTTCTGTTACTGGCTGGTGGCATTGCCACTCGGTGTTTATTTGGTTCGCTTCACCGATATAGGCGCACAAGGGTTTTGGATGGCATTAATCACAGGTTTATTCTTATCCTCTATTCTACTCACCCTACGCCTGCGCTACCAACAAAAGCGTCTGACGGCGATGTGGGGTTAATGCATCAGCTATACTGATGTAAATGCAGTATCTACTAACCATGACTAGCGCTACATGGTCACATAGACTATGATAAACCATTAAGCATTTCTTACTCGTAAGAAATGCTTACGTCATAATATGTAAAAAAACTCAGTTAACAACTGTACATCGATTGCTCATTGCCATGAATATAGGTATCATTAGCAATTACCTACACAATATTTAGTTACACTATTTCTTGAAATTAGTAGAAGGCAAAATTAAAACTATGGATATTGAAAAAATACGCACCCTAATCGCCCTCATGGAAGAAAGTGAACTGGTTAATTTAGAAATCAGCTCAGATGATGAACACATCAGCTTAACTCGTCACTATGATGCGCCTGCACCGACCATGATGGCCGCACCTGCTGCTGGCATTGCCCCTATCACTGCTGAAGCAAAGCCAGCGGTAAAAGCGGGTAGTGTTGAGACATCGCCGATGGTTGGTGTTTATTACTCAGCTCCTAGCCCTAATGATCCACCATTCGTAAAGGTCGGACAAAAGGTACAAGCTGGTGACACATTGGGCATCATCGAAGCTATGAAAATTATGAATCCTCTTGAGGCAACGCAAAGTGGTGTCGTTGACGAAATCTTAGTCGATAACTCCGAAGTGGTACAGTTTGGTCAACCCGTCATACGCTATAGAGCTTAACGACACTGTTTACCAACCTTTACCTCATTATGATAGAGATTTCGTTATCATTTGGCATTTTAGCTTGAGTTATTTTATCTTTATCGTAGCTCGATTTAATGGTGCCTAAAATAACGACTCTATCAATGACCGCCGCTTCGACAAGGATGACCCCATGATAAAAAAACTGCTCATCGCCAATAGAGGTGAGATTGCCCTACGTATCGTTCGAGCCTGCAAAGCCCTTGGCATAGAGACCGTCGGTGTCTACTCCACAGCTGATGCAAACTTGATGCACCTGCGCTTTGTTGATGAGGCAATCTGTATTGGCAAACCCAATGCCAATCAAAGCTATCTTGATATCAATACTATTTTAACCGCAGCTGAAATCACTGGTGCCGACGCTATCCATCCGGGTTATGGTTTTTTGGCTGAAAATGCTGAATTCGCTGAACGCGTCGAAGAAGCAGGTCTCACTTTCGTTGGTCCTAATGCTGACCATATTCGATTAATGGGCAATAAAGTCTCTGCCATTAATGCAATGAAAAAAGCGGGCGTACCGACCGTCCCTGGTTCAGTGGGCGCGGTAACGTTGCATAATGCTGAAGAGCAAGCACGCCATATCGGCTTTCCGTTATTGATTAAAGCCGCTTCTGGCGGCGGCGGTCGCGGTATGCGTGTGGTTGAGCGCTTCGAAGAAGTCATTGGTCAAGTACAGGCTGCTAAGCAAGAAGCTGAGCTGTGGTTTGGTGATGATACCGTGTATATGGAACGCTACCTACAAAATCCGCGCCACGTAGAGATACAAGTGCTTGGCGATGGTAACGGTAATGCCATTCACTTATACGATCGAGATTGTTCATTGCAACGTCGCCACCAAAAAGTATTAGAAGAAGCCCCTGCGCCTGATATCCCTGATGATGTACGTCAGCCTATCTTGGACGCTTGCGTCAAAGCATGTGAGTTGGTGAAATATCGCGGTGCCGGTACTTTTGAGTTTTTATTTGAAAATAATGAATACTTTTTTATTGAGATGAATACTCGTGTGCAAGTTGAGCATCCGGTAACTGAGATGATTACTGGCATCGACGTGGTCGTCGAACAGCTAAAAATCGCAGCCGGCTACGGTTTGTCTTATCGTCAAAGCGAGATTGAAATTCAAGGCCATGCCATTGAATGTCGTATCAATGCTGAAGACCCAGCGACCTTTATGCCTTGTCCTGGTACAGTCACTCAGTTATTTGCCCCCAGTGGTGCTGGTGTACGCTTTGACTCGCACCTCTACCCGGGCTACGAGATTCCAAGCTATTATGACTCATTGATTGGCAAGCTTATCTGCCATGGTCAAACGCGCCAGCAAGCCGTCTCTAAGACGCTGCATGCACTCGATGAATTGGTGATTGAGGGTATTAAAACCAATATCCCGCTGCATCGCGATGTCATTTTGGCAGATGACAATTTTATTCACGAAGCACAAAATATTCATTACCTTGAAAGAGAGCTTCTAACTGGCAATAAAAAGAAGGCGGATGTATAAGCTGCTTTGATTTATTGTTAAACATAAAAAAACCGCTACCTATTTAGATAGCGGTTTTTTATGTTTCTATTTTAGAAAAAATGGTTTTAAGTTTTATAAATAAAGAGAATGCTACGGCAACACTCTATTAAAATTCATAAAGCATTCATTACCATCAGGATCCGCACACCACTGCATTTGGTTGCCATCGTGGTTTAAAAACGCAATCAATGCTTCGTCAGTTTGGTCGATTTGGTTGCCTGAACAATCTACCTCATTGTTGTCATAGACTGTTTTTAGCGCAATAATGGGCAACCCTTCTTCGCGGTGCGTGATTAGGTAACGACCATATGTCCACTCTTTGCCACTCACTGCCCACATCTCATTATCGGCCGCAAAATTATATAGCTCGCGGCACTGATTTGCTTTTTTGGCAGAGACCTTTAACTGGTTGTTAGTATTTGGCTTAATATTAAGGACGCGCTTTTCACTTTGCACAAGGACACCGCCTTCTGTGTCAGCAGTCACTTTTGGCTCATCACTTTTTGTCTGTTTCAGCTCTTTTGCTACAGCTTGTCTGGCTTTAGCTTCTTTGGTCATCGTGATACTACTGTCTAAGTCGATTTCCCATTGTCCTGCGATAGCTGGGCTGATATGAGTGGTAATAGTCGGTTTAGTAACCACTTCGCCATTCACTGGCAATGACGCCAAAATAGCAGCCAATGAAAATGAAGCAAGTGAGATAGGTTCCATAATTAACCTTTTGTTTATAATAATATAATAATATGAGTTATGTACATTAGCGTAAGTCTTAGACATCAAAAACACAAGTAACATTATGCTATTAGTCGCGATGCTTTAGCCAACTGCAAGATAGGCGATAGTCATAAGTGTCTACTTTCTGCATATAGACTGTCTTTTTTCATGCAAAAAATAACGCCATCGCTTTACTTGCTAAAGACAAGAAGCGACAGCGTTATAGGTAAAAGTTATGAAAACGACCATAAAAATATTAAGCAGCGGCAGTGCTAACTGCTTGAGCAAACGCTGATAATGCGCCTTTAAGCATCGCTGATACAGTACTACTGCAAGTGCCAATGCCAGAATAAACTTCACCATCAACATTCAACTGAATGTAAGCAGCGGCGTTGGCATTGGTCTTGTTGTCATTATTGGTATCATCATCGATGCCATCACCGCTATTGTGCTGCGGATTAATCGCATGCTCAGCGTAGTTGATGACATGGATAGATTTACCCGTGTGCTGGGCAAGGCCGTCAATAAACGATGATAATGGACCATTACCAGTGCCATCAATATTAATGATGTCCCCATTCATTTGTACTTGACCATTAAAGTAGACTTCACCGCCTTTATTATTGACCGTATAATCTAATAGCTCAAAACTGCCTTGCTGTAGATATGTGTCTTCAAAGGTCTGTAAAATTTCATCATTCTGCAATTCACGGGCAGCTGATTCAGCCTGCTTCTGTACCACACCGCTAAAATCAATTTGCATCCAGCGCGGCAAATTAAAGCCATAGTTGCGCTGCAAGATATAAGCCACACCGCCTTTACCAGACTGGCTATTGATACGTACCACATCCTGATAACTACGACCAATATGTGCTGGATCAATTGGCAAGTAAGCCACATCCCAAACGTTATCCGTCTCGTTTTGATGCTTTTCGTTATAATCGAGAGATTTTTTAATGGCATCTTGATGTGAGCCGCTAAAGGCCGTAAAGACCAATTCGCCGACGTATGGATGACGCGGATGTAAGGGCAAATTGTTACATTCGCTGACCACCTGTACAATTTCGCTCATGTTACTAAAATCAAGCTCTGGATCGATACCTTGGCTAAACAAGTTCATCGCCATGACCATGATATCCATATTACCCGTGCGCTCACCATTACCCAATAGCGTACCTTCGATACGATCGGCACCCGCTAATACCCCAAGCTCTGCTGCTGCAACCGCGCAGCCACGGTCATTATGTGTATGCAAGCTGATAATGACATGCTCGCGCTGGGCAAGATGACGGCAGAAATACTCCACTTGATCGGCAAAAACATTAGGCATAGACGCTTCAACCGTCGCTGGCAAGTTTAAAATTACTTCCTGCCCTTGTTGTGGTTGCCATACTTCACAGACCGCATCACAGACTTCTACAGCATATTCAGTTTCTGTTTGACTAAAGCTCTCTGGTGAATACTGGAATACCCATTCCGTCTCAGGATACTGAGCCGCATACTGCTGTAATAGCTTGGCACCAGTGATGGCAATTTCCTTAATCTCGGCTTTGTCTTTACCGTAGACTTTTTCACGTTGTACACGGCACGTTGAATTATAAACATGGACAATCGCACGCTTCGCGCCTTTCAATGACTCAAACGTACGGGCGATCAAATGCTCACGAGCCTGTACCAATACCTGCAAAGTCACATCGTCTGGGACGTGATTTTCTTCGATAAGTTTACGAGCAAAATCAAACTCAACCTGCGCCGCTGATGGAAAGCCAATTTCAATTTCTTTAAAACCAACCTCAACCAACGTTTTAAAAAAACGCATTTTTTGTTCGATCGTCATCGGGTCAATCAGTGCTTGATTGCCATCACGCAGATCCACACTTGCCCAAATTGGTGACTTTTCAATCGTTTTGCTCGGCCAAGTACGATCTGACAGCGATGGCGCAAAAGCAAATGGACGATACTTTTTATAATCAAAAGCGGCATTTTTGGGTGTAATCTTTGCAGTCGTTGAAGCTACAGTGCGTTTGGCTTGGTCAGACATAATCAATCCTTAGATGATATGGGAATTTATGTTTTTAGCTGGACGGCTGGTGATTAGATCAATGTTTATCATACGAGATAACCAATGTTTATACCATAATAATATCAGAGTTTATGCAATAGAAATCAGCTTTCTTTGATAATATATGGCGCTATTTTAGTGAAAAAATACAATTTACTCAGTATAATTAGCTGAATTCACTAATAAAGCAACAGATCATGCCAAACAGTCATCTGGATAGTCCATATTTAGCCGATATTGATGAGATCGATCGACAGCTCTTGCGCGTATTGCAAACTCAGGCACGTATGAGTATCACCGAGCTTGCCGAACGCGTCAACCTGTCAGCCACGCCTTGTGCACGCCGTATTAAACGCTTA
Source organism: Psychrobacter sp. AOP30-A2-5 (assembly GCF_052378115.1). Lineage (NCBI taxonomy): Bacteria > Pseudomonadati > Pseudomonadota > Gammaproteobacteria > Moraxellales > Moraxellaceae > Psychrobacter > Psychrobacter sp. AOP30-A2-5. The sequence goes on from NZ_JBQSXK010000009.1 coordinate 22,491, forward strand.
GAAGATGCTGGTATTATCACAGGTTATCACACCAAAACAGATGCGCAAAAACTTGGCTACCCGCTCGCCGTCTTTATCGCGATTAGTATGGACCGCCATACGGCTGAGCGCTTTGAGCAATTTGAGCGCAAGATTCAGAGCTTTGATGAAGTCATTAGCTGTAGCATTGTCACGGGTCGTACGGAAGACTACCTTATCAAGGTAAGGGTACGCGATATGGCACATTATGAGGAGTTTTTATTACATAGGCTCAATCGTATCGAAGGTGTTGCTCAAGTGCATACCAGTTTTGAGTTGCGAGAAATATTTAATCGTAGTGTGGTTTAGTAGTGTCGTTTAAATGGTAGTCGGTGGCTGTCGACGAAACAATAGTAACAGCACCAATCCAACCATCAATCCAGCGGCGGCAACGAGTAGCCCTGCATTGAAATTGTCGTCCTGCCCTGCCAATGCTACCGTCACCAATGGTCCCAAGAACTGACCCAATGCATAAGCCAAAGTTGCCAATCCTATCAGCAAATTTGAGTAAGCAGGATTGATGTTTTTAATCAAAGTGAGCGTCATCGACACCATACCTACGAATGTCAGCCCTAAAATAGCAGCATTACCATACAACCCAATAGCGCCGTCGAACCATATGGGCAAGCACATGCCAAATGCTTGTAATATTGTTAAACCTATTAATGTTTTTATTTCACCAATTCGTTTGGCAAGTGCGCCCCACAGTGGATTTGATAACATCGCAAACACACCAACGACTAGCCAAATGAGCAATCCAGCATACGTCTGCGTCGTGAGCCGCTGTGCTGCCATGACTGGCAAAAAGGTCGCAGAGGTAATATAACCGAATCCTGCCAGTACATAGCTCGCTGACAGCAAAGCAATAGCCTTACGATGACCAGCAATGGCCTCATACAAAGCGCGCTTAAAGCTCAAATAGGTTTGATGCACTGACACGTGCTGTTTAGGATCAGTCCGCAGCAAGTCGGAACCATTTGTTTGTCTTGGTTTTACCGCATAGAGTAGCCATAACAGAGGTAAGCTTGTAAAGCCTGCTACCAACCAAATGACATCAAAATGATAGCCCAATATTAACAACCACCACGTCAGTATGGCAGAGGCACTGATGCCCACACCAATACCTGCGTAGTGTACTGCCGACAGTACAGAGCGGCGTTCAGGACTTAAGCTTTGAATAACAAACGATGAGCTTAAAATCATCGCTACCCCGCTTGCAATACCTGCGATTAGACGAATGAGATACCATAGAGTTAATGACATATCGGGTACGACAAGTAGCATCGTTGTGACGACACTTATAATTGCCCACAGTGTCAGCGCTTGCCACGTCGAGCGCTGAGGCACAAACATGGCGATGAGGGCACCGATAAAATAACCGATGTAATTGATAGAGGCAAGCCAGCCTGCAATCGTCGTTGAAATCGAAAGTTGCACCATAATATCGGGCAAGGTGGCAGTAAACAAAAAACGCCCATAGCCCATGACGACTGCCATGCAGTACATACCGATACAGGCAATGGCAGCTTCATTGGTAATATGAGGAAAAGCACGGCTTTTGAGAGCAGTCATCATGACAGAGCCATTTTTGCGGCAATTAGCACACAATCCTTTGTGTTAGAGCATTCAAGAGCAGCGGCAGATTAATAATCAAACATACAAGCGAAAACTACGATACGTTTACTGTTGGTGACATGGTCACATCTGTTTCTGTGTGTCCTAGCATTTGTACGCGTTGATCACTAAACATATCCATATCAGGTGCCAGCGTACGCATAAAACGGTCAAAATAGAGCATCTGCTTGGTCAATAAAGCAAAGTCACGTGGGAAATGTATGCCATGGCGCTTACCGACTTCTACAATCTCAAGCATCATTTTATTTAGCTCATCGGCTTGCTCTTTGCTATTAAAAGGCACACCACTGATAAAGGATTTGTCCTCCGCCATAATAGTCTTCATCATACGCTGCAAATCATTACCCAATGCCACTACATCGACTTTATTGCCACCATGGGTCATTTCCATATCAATCATATGGCGCGCCATCGCTTGATAGTCACTGTCCTGCATGGCTTGCATCATACCCATGCATGCACGCCAACTCTCAGCTTTTAGCTTACCGACAATACCAAAATCTAAGAAGCCAATACGACCATCGGTTAATAGCATCAAATTGCCCGCATGCAGGTCAGCATGGAAACTGTTGCACAGCATGAGACTGGCAAACCACGTATTTAAGGTATCCGCCATGACTTGCGCAGGATCAGCACAATACTGACGCATGAGCGACTCATCGACCATAGATACGCCGTACAAGCGGCTCATGGTTAGTACACGCTTGGTAGTCAGCTCTTCATATACGTTGGGTGCTACCACGCGCGTATTACCTGATACGGCTAAGAACTGCTGAAAATCGCGGATGTTTTGTGCCTCAGCGATAAAGTCTGTCTCGGCAAGCATGCGCAGGCGAATCTCATCGATAATCGGCGCAATACTGGCAAACTTCATCGACGGCATCAGAATCTCAAGTAACTTAGTCACCCCATGCAATACGCCCAAATCCGTTTGCATAATGGTCTCGACGTCAGGCTTTTGCACCTTTAATACGACTTCATCGCCATTATGCAACCGTGCCGCATGCACTTGCGCAATAGAAGCTGATGCTAGTGGCTTTGAGTCGATATGGGCGAACTTATCATCAAGCGTCATGCCATCAACGGCCAACTCTTCTTTCAATACCTGCTCAATATAAGCATAAGATAATGGCGTGGTTTGATCCAAACAGCTCTGAAAAGCTTTTACATATTCACGTGGAAACAGTGACGGCGTACTGGCGATAAACTGACCAATCTTGATATAAGTCGTGCCCAATTGCTCAAACGTTTCTTTTAATAATGTGGCATCAGGCTTTTCACCTTTTGCCACTCTCAGCGCAGATAAACCTGCCACGCTGGCTGTTTGGCGAACACGGTTCATGACATTGAAGGTATGCTTTAATAAATGCGGACGATGAATTTTCATAAAAAACAACTATGGTCATAAGGAAGGTTTTTGAGAATAGGCGATCATAAATAATAACAAGCAACACAACCACTAATGAACAATCACTAATGACTACTACAGACAGGACACGCGGCATCTTGGCGATAGCCCATCAGCCGTTGCTGCATCTGGCTACCATCCCATACTAATAGCTTATTTGTCAGTGGATTTTTGGTTAATCCCAAATACTGCAGGGCAGCATTCGCTTGCAAATTACCCATGATAGCAGTGGTACTCGCTAGCACACCTGAGTTGGCACACGTACGCTCATCAGCCGCTGCATCAAGTACTACCGAACCAAACACGCAATGATAACAACCAGTGTTTAGTTGCGGCTCATATAAGGCTAACTGACCTTGCATCGCAATCGCTGAGGCAGATAATAGCGGGATTTTATAGTGCACGCTAATACGATTGATGACATCACGCGTAGCAAAATTATCGGTGCAATCTAAAAGCAAATCAGGCTTGCCTGTCGCCATATCGAGCAATTCATAAGCATTATCTTCACTCAATCTTGCAACTGTACCGCGAGCGGTAATGAAAGGGTTAATACGCTCTAACATGTGCGCCGCTGTTAGCGCCTTAGTTTGACCGATATCCTCAGGTAAAAACAGCGTTTGGCGCTGCAAGTTGCTGGCTTCAATAATGTCATCATCTATCAGATGAATTTGCCCAAGTCCTGCACGCACCAGCGTCTCAGAAGCAGGACAACCAAGCCCGCCTGCCCCTATCATAACCACCCGAGCTGATTTTAAGCGTAGTTGAGCGTCAATATCCCAACCGTCTAATAATATCTGCCTTGCATAACGCAGCAGCTCTTCATCCAACAACTGCCCTTCATCTGATGTGTGCGCCATATTTATTACCAATAACCTATTATTAAAAAAGTCTACTAACAAAAATCTGATGACTTAATTTGACCCAGCGTAACACGATCATTACCACCATAATCTTGTACTGTACGCACAGATTCGAAGTCACTGTCTACAAACAACTTGCGAACGGCATCACCTTGGTCAAAACCATGTTCGATAGCCAGTAGCCCACCGACACGCAAGTATTTCGGTGACTGTCCTACGATATGCTCTATATCGGCAAGCCCATGATTGGAAGCACTTAAGGCACTAATAGGTTCGGCTACAAGGCGTGCTAAATGCTCATCTTCCTCATCGATATAAGGAGGATTGGACACAATCACATCAAATAATAGCTCGCCATGACTGGGCAGCTCGTCATACCAACTGCTTTGTATAAACTCAATATCAGCAACATCATTGATAACTGCATTGTGCTGAGCAACCTTGAGCGCTTCTGGCGACATATCCACCGCAACGACTTGCCAACTTTCTGCCTCACTGTCTGAACGCTGCGTATTTAACTCATGTGCAAGACTAATCGCAATACAACCTGAACCCGTCCCTAAATCCAATAACCGTTTTGGGCTGCTGACACTGTTTGGCTGATATTTTATCCAAGTTAATACTTGCTCAATCAGTATCTCAGTATCAGGTCGCGGAATTAAAGTGTGCTCATTAACAGTAAATATCAGCGACCAGAACTCTTGCTGACCAGTCAAATACGCAAGTGGCATTCCTTGCTGCATCTTTTTTACACCTGCATTGAATTGCTCAAATTCACTATCAGTTAATTGGTAATCTTCATCCGTTATTAAAAATATCGCAGGCTTCTCGACGACATACAACAGCCAATCTGTTAGCCAAAATGACGGTAGCTTGCTATTTGCAGTCTCATTCGTCAATTGCTGAATGTGCTGCTTTATTTGACGAATACTTGATGCTGTCATATATAGTTCATCACCTATTAAAATTGATTACTCAAGTTTGGTAGAAAGTTCAACTGGATCGTCATTGCTACCAATAACCACATGCTTGTCTACCAAATAAATAAGTATCAAGACAGGTATCCCAATCAAGAATGTGATTAAGAAAAAGTTGGCAAATCCAATGTTGTCTGAAATGCCACCTGAATACCCACCCAGTACTTTTGGAAACAAAGTCATGAGTGATGAAAATATAGCGTACTGTACAGCGGTAAACTTAACTGAAGTAAGCGCTGATAAAAATGCAATAAAAACAGCAGTCGCAAAACCTGCTGCCAAATTATCAACAACCACTGCTAGGTACATATAATTCATATCACCAGGATGATAGGTCAATAGAATAAATAGAAGATTGGTTGTACTCGATGCTATAGCACCAATCAACATGACATGCATCATCTTCATTTTTTGAGCAACAAGGCCACCTAAAAATCCACCTGCAATCGTCATAAACAATCCCAGAAATTTGACCGCGTCAGCAATCTGAATTTTAGTAAAACCCATCTTAGCGTAGAAAACGTTTGATAGATTGCCTGCGACAATATCTGACACACGATAAAAACCTATCAACAATAGCAACAGTATTGCCTGCTTACCATAGCGACGGAAAAAATCAGCAATAGGCTCTACCCACAATCTTTTTGCCACCTCTTTTTTTGCCAGCCCGACTGATATAAGCGCATATCCCACAACCATAGCCACAGCCACACTACCCAACAATCTCACTACTTCTATCAAAAACTTTAGAAAAACACTGTCATCAGGAGCTTGGAATATTTTACCTATAAATACAAAAGCGCCTATAAACGCAAAAACTGACAAGATAAATAAGAATAATATTCTAATATTGTCATCACGAGACTGTACAACTGAGTCAATTTTGTTCACTATTTTGGGTTGATTTAAAATAAAAAATATCAGTAAGAAAGGTGCGCATGCCATTACCATCAAGAAATACATATTAATCGCTGGCAAGTACTCAATAGGTATTAACGTTAAAGGCCTACTCAATACTCTGGTTGCAAAGGTGCTGACGAATACTGGCAATCCATAAATCACACCAGGGATAAGGAGAAAAGCCGCGTATATGGAAAATATTTTTAAATTTCTTTTTTGTTTATATATTTCTAATGACTGTGCTGCTGGCTCATAAATAGCAAACGTCGTTAATAAACCGACTGACATGACACCCATCATCGTATAGTAAGTATTGCGCCATGCTTCATAATTATAAAGCTCTTCAGAAGAGCCAAAATAACTTGCTAAATAAAGTGCGCCTGCGCCTGCGACAATCATGCCAATACGATAACCAGCGACATATACTGAAGACAACGTAGGTTGCAATTCAAACCCTGCCAACTCAATACGATAAGAATCAACAACGATATCCTGAGTAGCTGATGAAAAACCAAGCAAAACAGCACCAAGCGCCATAACCCAAAGGACGTTTTCAGCAACAGGGTTAACACTAGCCATCGTAAAAATAGCAACCAGTATCATCAGTTGTGACATAAACATCCATGCCCGACGCCTACCTAGCCATTTAGTTAAGAAAGGAAGTGGCATTGAGTCAATCAACGGCGCCCAAATAAACTTAAACGAATAACCAAGACCTGCCCAACCAAACATTGTTATCACACCGGTTTCTAAACCCGCTTCACTAAGCCATAGTGATAGACTTGAAAAAACCAACAGAATAGGTACACCTGCTGAAAATCCAAGAAATAACATAATCATCACACGAATATCTGAAAAAGATTTCAATGCATCAGACCATGATTTTTTGACAGCTGATTGATTGGGTGGCACAGATTTGACAGCAGACATAATCGCTCACTAGCACTTAAGAAAAAGAACACAACCGCGCACAATTTTTATCAATCATTAGTATCATCTATCGGTAACTGATACTGATAAATAGCACTGATAAACGGGATCGATAAAAATTGCTTAACGTTGCACAAATACAGCCATTACAACAAAATTGAATTATGGTACTTGAGAACGCTGACCTTGACTAGACATTCTAACGATATTTTTGCATTAACCTTTCTTTCTACTAGTGAATAAAACCTAACTTATAGACTAGGGTTTACTTTCATATTAAGAATGGGTATAAAAATAAGGAAAATATCGCATTTTGCATCACAACCCTTTTATATAAACCCCTTTCTCTTGTGATTAGCCAATCATTATCCTGATAAGTTATTAATAATTCATGCTTTAATAACCAGAAATTCTTGCTACATTCTTACTTTTATATATTCATAAATTAAAACATTATTTGATATACCATTTATTTTATAAAACAATATGTTTGTATAAATTAGTTCCCTGAATCAATCATTCTTCTATATGCTAGAGATGACAAATGATTTTTGCAAACAATAGTAAATAACACACTCGATTGCCATTTATCTGATTACTGCCTAGGAGCCACATGATGACTAACTCAAACTCAACATCAGATGCTGCAAGTAACACCACTTATGATAAAGGAGATGGTCATGGACCAACCATTCATAGTGAAAATGTAGATACTTCGCACGAGCCACAACGTCCAAGCATGGGTGGCTGTCCTGTCATGCACCAAGCGCATACTACGAACGCCTCGGCAGCAACCGACTGGTGGCCGAATAGCTTAAATTTAGATATCTTGCATCAGCAGGATCACAAAACCAATCCAATGGATCCTGACTTTGATTATGCAGAAGCCTTTAAGCAATTAGATTTAGAAGCCGTCAAGCAAGATTTAAAAAATCTAATGACTGAGTCACAACCATGGTGGCCAGCAGATTGGGGTCATTATGGTGGGTTGATGATTCGTATGGCTTGGCATTCTGCTGGTACTTATCGACGCTCTGACGGCCGCGGTGGTTCTAACACTGGTAATCAACGCTTTGCGCCATTAAGCAGTTGGCCAGACAATGTCAACTTGGACAAAGCACGTCGTCTATTATGGCCAATCAAGAAAAAGTATGGTAACAAACTTTCTTGGGCAGATTTGATGATACTAGCGGGTAATATGGCTTATGAATCTATGGGCTTTAAGACGTTAGGTTTCGCTGGTGGACGTACCGATATTTGGCATCCAGAAAAGGATATCTATTGGGGTTCCGAGCGTGAATGGCTGGCGGCTACCAAAAATCGTTATGAAGATGATAATCAGCGTGAATCACTAGAAAACCCTTTAGCAGCGGTACAGATGGGCTTGATTTATGTCAACCCTGAAGGCGTCGACGGCAACCCCGATCCTATTAAAACGGCACAAGATATTCGTACAACTTTTGCTCGTATGTCAATGAATGATGAAGAAACGGTCGCCTTGACTGCTGGCGGTCACACGGTTGGTAAATGTCATGGTAATGGTGACGCTACCTTATTAGAAGATGAGCCAGAAGCGGCTGACATCAAAGAGCAAGGTCTAGGTTGGCGCAACCCTAAAGGTACAGGCAATGCTGGCGACACCGTCTCAAGTGGTATCGAAGGTGCATGGACGACGCATCCAACCCAATGGGATTATGAGTATTTTGAGTTATTGCTAAATCATGAGTGGGCACTGACTAAGAGTCCTGCTGGTGCTTGGCAGTGGGAGCCTATCGATATCAAGGAAGAGGATCGGCCTTTAGATGCACATGATCCAAGTGTACGCCGCAACCCAATCATGACCGATGCTGATATGGCAATGATTAAAGACCCTGCTTATCGTAAAATTTCAGAGAACTTTCATCAAAATCCAGAATATTTCGATGAAGTATTTGCAAAAGCTTGGTTTAAGCTTACCCATCGTGATTTGGGGCCAAAATCTCGCTATTTAGGGGCGGATGTGCCAAGCGAGGACTTCACTTGGCAGGATCCAATTCCACAAGGCAATGTTAATCTGAGCGCTGATGATATTGCAATCTTAAAAGCACAGATACTAGGCAGTGGTATCGACCATCGCGAATTTATTATTACCGCTTGGGATAGCGCTCGTACATTCCGCGCCTCAGACTATCGCGGCGGCGCCAATGGTGCACGCATTCGTTTAGCCCCGCAAAAAGACTGGCTAGGTAATGAGCCTGAGCAATTGGCTCGCGTACTTGAGGCGCTCACTGCCATTCAAACGAACTTTGATAAAGACGTCAGCATCGCAGATTTAGTGGTACTCGCTGGTAACACCGCCATTGAAAAAGCAGCAGCTAATGCAGATGTTCAAATTGAAGTGCCATTCGATGCGGGTCGTGGCGATGCGAGCGATGAGATGACTGAAACAGAGAGCTTCTCTGATTTAGAGCCACGACATGATGGCTACCGTAACTGGATCAAAGGCAGCTATGCCATATCACCTGAAGAGATGCTATTAGATCGTACTCAGCTGATGGGCTTGACTGCACCTGAAATGGTCGTTTTAATCGGTGGTATGCGTGTCTTGGATACCAACTACGCTCAGAGCCAACAAGGGGTCTTTACTGAGCGTGCTGGAACACTTAGCAATGACTTCTTTGTGAACTTGACAGACATGAGCTATTCTTGGCATCCCGTTAAGACAGACAATAATAACGCCTCTGCTCTCTATGAAGTACGTGAACGTGCTACTGGCAATCTGAAATGGCAAGCCAGCCGTGTAGACCTCGTGTTTGGGTCTAACTCTATCCTACGCGCTTATGCTGAGCTCTACGCACAAGATGACAACTTAGAGAAATTCGTTAAAGACTTTGTGAATGCTTGGAATAAAGTCATGAATGCGGATCGTTTTCGCTAAAACCCACTGAAATAGATACGCCTTTATCTTAAAAAAGCCCTCTTTAATCGAGGGTTTTTTTATTGTAATGGTTTACTTCTAGCAACGGACAAACGACTTATTCTATATTCCAAATAAACATAAATAGATAACCATTAAGTATATACAAGAATAAACACTTTGTTTTACACTACCTGCTTACTGCATATTTGTACATTTTCACTTTTGTATACAGACAGGGTTTGTATATTTATACAATAGGATTTAGTTATGGCAATCGACGTAGTGGTCAATCAGCGGCATTTACAGATTCAGCTCAAGCAGTTGGAGACAGTATGGCATACGGTGATTAATGGCTATAACTTAAGTCAGGCGGCGACCGTACTGCACACCAGCCAATCTAGCCTATCAAAACATATTGCGGCACTTGAAAATCAGCTCAAAACGGAAGTATTCGTCCGTCAAGGCAAACGCCTAACGGGTCTTACGACCATGGGTACAGCACTAATGCCGCATATCGAATCTATCTTCGCCGAGATCCGTACGATTGAAAACCTAAGTCTCGATTTTAATAATCCGAATATTGGCACGTTGACGATTGCCACCACTCACACGCAAGCGCGATATGTATTGCCGCAAGTCGTCAAAGAGTTTAAAGAGCGCTTCCCCAAAGTCAACCTAATACTACAACAAGCGGATCCAGAGACCATCGCGCAGATGGTCATTCGCGGGCAGGCAGATATTGGCATTGCAACCGAGTCTTTACTTCATAACAATTATTTACGCTGCTATCGCTATTATGACTGGACGCATCGCGTCATTGTGCCAAGCGATCACGAACTGGCCAATCACGAGTCTGTGGATTTGCCGACCCTCGCCAGCTATCCGATTGTGACCTATCACGGTGGCTTTACGGGGCGCGGTGCAATTGACAAAACTTTTGAAGAAGCAGGATTGGAACCAGATATCGTGCTAGCAGCACTCGATGCTGATGTAATCAGTACTTACGTAGGTCTGGGCTTGGGTATCGGCATTATCGCAGAGATGGCGTTTGAACCGAGTCACTATCAAAATTTAACTGCGATACCTGTCGATCACTTTGGGCGCTTTACCAGTTGGATGGCGGTACGTGATGATGCAGAAATTCGTCAGTATGGTCGAGCATTTATGGAACTGTGTCAAAAACAATTTAGCCAGTAAAGAACCATTCATTCATATTTTCACTAAACGTCAATGGCATCGTTATCAACAGATAATGATGCCATTTTCTATTCTCATTTCTACTCAAAATCGACTGCCGCGCATGTGATTCTTATAACTCTACCCCATTATTAAGATTTGTTATCGTCTTAACTTATAACCTTTATATTCAATAGAACCGCCCCATTATATGAACTATTGAACGACTAGTTACAGCAATATTGAATTAGTACTAGATTCTTGAGGTGCTGGTTTATCATTGCTGTCGCTAGTCTCTTTTATAACTAGAATCAAATACCAATATAACCATATAACCATGTCGTTGAAAGGCGGCATCATAAAAATAGGTGATTTATGAGTAACGCTATTCCCTTATCCTTTTTAGACCTAGCACCCGTGCCTGAAGGTAAAACCATCGCTGAGGGCATTGCCCAAACGGTTGAGACAGCACAGCAAGCAGAAAAATTCGGCTTAAACCGTTATTGGATGGCAGAGCATCACAATATGCCGGGCATCGCCAGTGCAGCGACGTCAGTACTACTAGCGCATATCGGTAGCCAAACCAAGCATATACGTATTGGTGCTGGTGGTGTGATGCTTCCGAACCATGCACCGCTCGTCATCGCTGAGCAATTCGGCACTTTGCAGGCATTATATGGTGATCGCGTAGATTTAGGGCTGGGTCGTGCGCCGGGTACTGATGGCGCAACCTTTCAGGCACTACGCCGTCAGATGCAAGATGCTGATCGCTTTCCGCAAGACGTTCAAGAATTGATGTACTTTTTAGGGAACGGTACAGATAATAGCCCAGTACAGGCATTTCCTGGGGCAAAGTCAAACGTTCCTATCTGGATATTAGGCTCTTCTCTTTTTGGGGCTACGTTAGCGGCGCATCTAGGACTTCCTTATGTGTTTGCCTCACACTTTGCACCGCAAATGCTTGGGCAAGCGATTACAGCCTATCGTGAACAGTTCAGACCATCAGCCTATTTGGACAAGCCTTATGTCATGCTAGCAGCCAATTTACTACTCGCCGATGACGATGCTAATGCACAGTATCATTTTACCTCTGCGCAGCAAAGCTTCGTACGCTTGCGCCGTGGTGAGACAGGTCAAATGCCGAAACCTACTCACGATATGGACAGTATCTGGAGCCCTGCTGAAAAAATGATGGTGGATAGCGCATTGTCAGTGTCATTCATAGGTTCTGTAGAAACTGTGAAACCGAGACTGGCGGCATTCCTTGCTCAGTATGAGCCAGACGAGCTGATTGTGACGGCTAACGTTTACGATCAGGCAGCGCGCATGCGTTCACTGGAACTTACACCTGAGTTAAATTTATTTACTTTACAATGAAATCAGACACTTGCATAATTATTAATAAACCTTAGCTGGATGTTTGACATGGATGCAACTCCTATTATCGGTGCCTCACTGCTTATTGGCTCATCAATATTTATGTACATTGTGGCCTTTCTTGCGGTGATGGCTGTCGGTGGTTATTTGACCTACCGCACCAGCCCAAAACGTAAGCAGCGGCGCGAAGACAAACGCAATAAAGACAATTCAAATTAATAAACGCTCTAAAAATATGCTGGGGGCGTATTAATTTAACGTTTAAAGCAATATAAAAAACCCTCTTTCTTATTTAGAAAGAGGGCTTTTTTTGGCTTGCTACATAATAAAAATACAGCAATCTTTACGTACTGTTATTCAGACGGCCTTACCATTCAATTGACGAGCCAAGATTTTTTTGTGCGGCTTGTTGTGCGACATATAGAGCGACTGCTGCATCAAAACTGGCTGCACCAACCGATTTAAATAACGTAACACCATGATTAGACTTAGCGGTTTTTTCTTGTAGCGCCCCTGTGACTAGCGCTTGTAAGTCACCACTGAGGTCGTCCCATGTCCATGCACAATCGACACTATCGTGAGCTTGGATTAAATCGCCCGCTTCATGACGACTGCCAACCAAATCATCGACAACGACCATGCGACTGTTTGCAATGACATCATTGCTTATCTCTTTCATTGAAGGCTGATAGGCGCCGACTGCGTTGATGTGTGCATCAGATTTAATATGGTTGAGATCAAACAAACCTTCTGTTGCACGGGTTGCGACATTGATAACATCTGCATCACGGATAGCATCATTGATATTTTCGCAAACCGTTATAGTAACGTCCCATTGCGGATACTCACGAGTAAATTTCACTTTGAAAATCTCAGCGCCTTCCCTGCTTCTATTCCATAAATATACTGTTTTAATCTCAGGACGTACCGTCAAAACCGCATGTAATTGCTCATAAGCCATGCCACCACAACCGACCACCGCCACACTTTGACAGTCAGCGCTTGCCATATATTTGGTCGCAATGCCTGACAATGCCGCCGTACGCACTTGAGTAATATAAATCCCATCCATAATTGCCAATATCTCACCAGTATCATTGTTTGACACGGTAATAATCGCCGTTGTGGTTGGTAAATTTCGGCTCGGATTATCAGGACAAATGGTGACCAATTTTACCGCGGTATACTCATTCTTACCATCATAAATCGTCGCGGGCATTGATAAATGCGAACCTGAGCGATGAGTGTCATCTTCACTAAAAGTTTCAATGACCAAACGTTCAGGCGCTTTGATCCAGTTGGGGTGCGCTGCCTGTTGATGTAACAATGCTTCTATCGCCCCAATGGCAGATTGCATATTGAGATGTTCGGTCACGATTGCTTTGTTTAGTAATTGCAATTTGAGTACTCCTATTTATAGATTTATTATTAGAACATGTTTTATCACGCCAAAACGGCTACTACATTAATCCCAACCCGCGTAATATTGCCGCACCAATCGCCATTCCAAACATACCTACGACGGTGGTAAAAGCCAAAATATTAGCAGCTAACACATCATTGCCACCCATGGCTTTTGCCATTACATAGCTGGCGGCGGCTGTTGGTGAGGCTGCCATCAAAAACAACACACCCATATGCACACCTGATAGACCAAATCCCAATCCAATAGCGATGGCAATCAATGGCGCAACAATAATACGTCCGATACTCGCCTGCATGGACAGCCCTGAAGGGTGCAACATCGACTTCAAATCAATACTGGCACCGGCGCAAATCAATGCTAAGGGCAATGCCACCGCGGCCAGTAAATCGCCAGTCGTATGAATCACACCTGTAATAGGCGGCAGCGGTGACGCCTTATAAGCAAATGCTGCTACCAATGCGATAATCAGTGGGTTGGTAAATAGTTTTTTGATAATCATGGTACTGCGACTGAGCCAAGTATCATCCACACTTTTGGAAACACGGCTGAGAGTGATAACCGCTAAGATATTAAACAGTATCGTCACCACACCCATATAGACAGCACCGATGCTTAAGCCACGTTCTCCGTAGGCATTAGCAACCGTTGCCAGTCCAATAATAGCCATGTTACTCCGAAATATCCCTTGTACAAACACCCCTTGATCAGCCGGTTTGCTCACAAAATATTTGGCGTAAATCTCTGCACCTATAAACAAGATGAATGTCACCAGAATACCAGCCACTATCAGCGTGATTTGTTTGCTGTAATCGACATCACTATCAACGACGCTAAAAAAAAGCAAACAGGGTAAACAGTAATTAAAGACAAAGCTCGATGCTTGGTCAATAAAAGTCTGGCTCGCCTCACCGCGTCTCTGCATAAAAAAACCCAACCACATTAAGGCAAGGTTGGGCAAGACAATGGTAATAGCAAAGACAATAGCATCAATCATAAATAGGCTCAGTTCGTTGACAAGCCCATCATGATATGGACATCAGCGAGATAAATTAACAAGTAATCATTAAGTTTTATAACCTAGTATAGAGACAAAATAGCAAGTAAGACAAGCGCCTGCTCTATTTTCTTTTAACAGCGGCTGTATTTTTAACAAACAAAAGCCCATAACGATATATCGCTATGGGCTTTTGTTATACTAGTTATACTACTATTACGAATCTAGCGCGGCCTTCGCTTTTTTATGTTTCTTCACTGTCATAGCTAATAATTGAACGGCTGCAGGCGTCACACCGCTCACGCGTCCTGCTTGAGCAAGCGTCGCAGGACGTATTTGCGTCAATTTCTGTACAATTTCATTCGATAATCCCGATACCACGCTATAATCAAAGTCCAGTGGTAGCGCTGTATTTTCTAGGCGTTTCATCTGATCAATGTCTTCTTGCTGACGATCAATATAGCCTGCGTATTTGACAGAAATCTCTATCTGCTCGCCTACTTGTGTATCGACCTGCGAATCAGTGATGGCAGCGATATCAGCAAAATGAATCTGCGGACGCTTGAGCAAATCAAAAGCAGTTGATTCTTTTGACAGCACCTCGCCCGTTTGCTCTGTGACTTTTTTGCCCAACGTATTAGCAGGGGTTGCCCACATATCTTTGAGACGTGAGGTCTCCGTTGTGATCGCCTCCATTTTTTCTTGATACGCTTGCCAGCGCACATCATCTACTAGACCAAGCTTGCGACCCGTCTCAGTTAGGCGTTGATCTGCATTGTCTTCACGTAATAGTAGACGATATTCTGCGCGGCTCGTAAACATACGATATGGCTCAGTCGTACCATGGGTAATCAAATCATCAACGAGCACGCCAAGATAGGCTTCATCACGGCGCGGTGTCCACGTTTCAAACTCACTATTATTAGTAGTAACCAATGCCGCATTGGTACCTGCTAGCAAACCCTGTACACCAGCTTCTTCGTAGCCAGTCGTACCATTGATTTGCCCAGCGAAGTAAAGACGATCGATAGATTTGGTCTCAAGCGTTGGTTTCAAATTTTGCGGATCAAAATAATCATACTCAATCGCGTAGCCTGGACGGGTGATATGCGCGTTTTCTAAGCCTTTCATACTATGAATAAACTCTAACTGCACATCAAACGGCAAACTTGTTGATATACCATTTGGATATAGCTCATGTGTCGTCAAACCTTCTGGCTCGATAAATATCTGATGGCTGTCTTTATCTGCAAAGCGATGAATCTTGTCTTCAATTGACGGACAATAACGTGGACCCACACCTTCGATTTTGCCAGAGAACATCGGCGAACGGTCTAAATTTTCACGGATGATGTCATGGGTGCGCGCATTGGTATGGGTGATGTAGCAATTGACCTGCTCTGGATGCATCGACACATCACCCATATAACTCATGACTGGCAGTGGCGTATCGCCCGGCTGTACGGTCATCACACTAAAATCAACGCTACGTGCATCAATACGTGCTGGCGTACCTGTCTTTAGACGACCGACTGGCAGCTTAAGCTCACGTAAACGATCAGCCAACTTGATAGAAGGTTGATCCCCTGCACGACCACCTTTTGAGCTTTCGAGACCAATATGAATCACCCCGCCCAAGAACGTTCCTGAAGTCAGTACCACCGTTTGCGTATTAAAGATAATACCCGTTGCAGTAACCACTGCCGTCGCACGACCATTTTCAACTAAGATATCATCAGCTGCTTGCTGGAATATATCAAGATTTGGCTGATTTTCAAGCGTATGGCGAATGGCGGCTTTATATAAAATACGATCTGCTTGCGCACGCGTAGCACGAACGGCAGCACCTTTACGACTGTTAAGCACACGAAACTGAATGCCTGACTTATCCGTTGCCAATGCCATTGCACCGCCAAGCGCATCAATCTCACGTACCAGATGGGATTTGCCGATACCACCAATTGCAGGGTTACAACTCATCTGCCCGAGCGTCTCAATATTATGTGTCAACAGCAAGGTCTGCGCGCCCATACGTGCGGCTGCCAAAGCAGCTTCTGTGCCAGCATGACCACCACCGATCACTACCACGTCGTAATTTTTTGGGTATTGCATATACGCCTCACTTGACTCATAACGCTGCTTTTAGCCAAAAACTATCATTACCAGAATTTTATGGCTAAATAGCATGGTCATCAGCAAATAAACGTCAGTCGGATTTAAAAAGTTAACGACTTGGAAAAGCCGCTAGATATTGGATTGCTAACCCATCATTATAACAATTTTTTGATGCTTAAAAAACGCCGCAGTAGAAACTATTTACATTAAGTGTTAAGCATCATTTTTAAACTTAGTAACTAGTAACTTAATAATTAGCGCCTAGTTACCAGGGCTCAGCGGTACGATTTGATCTGATTGACCACTGCTCAGCATATGCTGACTGCCATAACCTTCTGGATTGATCTGCAAATAAGCATTCATCAAGCCAATAGCATCGCCATCATTACTCGCCAAAATTTGCTCTTTAATCATGTCCACTGGCGGTAGCAGCAAGTTTTTTAGCAATGCCAAACGCTGCTGGTTATTACCTTTATTAACGACCATCTCGATAAGTTGACGCGCATCGATAGGTAAATCTGGCGTATTCTGTGCCAATAATGCCAAATGATAAGCGCCCGCAGAATCTTGATCCGCAACGATACGCTGCTCAATCGCAATATAAGTGGCTTCTGTTGCGCCGCCTGCCACGCTAAGCTGATGAATACATTTCAGGGCTGAATGTGGCTCATTGCCAGCAATTTCAATGATGCGCGTGGATTCATTTTTTAAATGCTCACGGCGTTTCTCTATGGTCGCTTGCTCAGCAGATACCGGTTCAGGTGTTTGTTGTTCTATTAGTTGATTGCTCATAATACTCTCTCATTATTTATGTTTTTATAATGCTTGCTGTTGAGCCATATATGGGGTCAATACTGACAAAAACAATAAAAGCCCGAGCGCCCATCTAAGGACTGGCTCGAGCTTTTATTGTTAAAACTTATCAGCTTGATAATAAAAAAGCTTAGATAAGTGTTTTCAGCATTATGCAGCAGGGCTGTTTGCTTCAACCAATGGCTTAAGCTCGCCTGATTGATACATTTGCAAAATAATGTCTGATCCGCCCATCAATTCGCCGTCAATCCACAACTGTGGAAAAGTCGGCCAATTAGCCACTTTAGGTAACGTCGCACGGATTTCTGGGTTTTCTAAAATATTTACAAACGCAAATGGACGACCGATTTGAGTAAGAACTTCAATCGATTTAGCAGAAAAACCGCACTGCGGAAATTGCGGCGTGCCTTTCATATAAATAATAACTTTATTGTCACGGATTTGATCACGGATCAATTGTTCAACGTCGTTTGCAGCAGTATTTGGGGTTTGTTCACTCATAAAAGCTCCTATTGATAAAGCGGTTCATTGAAAACAGTGATTGATATTACAAAATGATTGAGAAAAGAGATGGCTGATACATGGGGCAAGCGCCACGGTATTACAAGTACAACTCTATAGACTATATATATAAAATCTACATAGATAAAATCTGCGCGCAACTGACCCAGTCAATATGACTCGGAGTGCTCAAACAGCGATGACACCCGATCCAAGCTATCTAGATTCGACAACATTAGGCACTAATAATACCACGGCATTGGCCATAATGCCCTCTTGCCGACCTGTAAAGCCTAACTTTTCAGTGGTGGTGGCTTTAACGCTGATATTATTGACCGCAGTCTGCAAATCACTGGCAATATTATCACGCATGGCTTGGCTGTGCGGTGCCAGCTTTGGACGCTCACACATCACAGTGATATCAGCGTTGCCTAGACTATAACCAGCCTCTTGCACTTTACTGTAGACATAACGTAGCAGCACCCGCGAGTCCAACCCTGCATGGGCAGCATCTGTATCAGGGAAATGCTGACCGATATCGCCAAGCGCCAATGCACCAAGCAGTGCATCAGCAAGCGCATGCAGCACCACATCTCCATCAGAGTGTGCAAGCAAGCTGTGCGTGTGTTCAATAGGCACACCTGCTAGCACCACATATTGCTGCTGCTGACCATTATTGTGAAAAGCGTGAACGTCGATACCTTGACCAATTTTTATCATTATTATTCCAAGATGAGTGAAACGTGATTAAAATAATTCAAAACCACTATCTAAATTTCTAAAGCGATTTTACCAATGCCTAGACACCATCGGTCGCCACCAGTTTCAATTAACTGGTATAATATGACGTTTATTTTATCATAATACCAGATCCAAAAGATAAGCTGACGTCGTTCTGCTGAGACTACCTATTGTAGCAATGGCATAATTTTTGGCGTCAATATCTATTTTGGAGAACGTACAAATAGTTGAGCCGCTTTATGTCAGCCATACAAGATACCTCAAGCATAGCCGTTTCCGAGTCTTTTACGACTCATCGTCCATTAACACTTGCCGATATCGAAAATCCTAGCGCCAAGCACGTGATTGTCGGTATGTCAGGTGGCGTTGATTCTTCTGTATCAGCCGTTTTACTTCAACAAGCAGGCTTTAAAGTCGAAGGTCTGTTTATGAAGAACTGGGAAGAAGATGACGGCACCGAATACTGTACGGCAATGGACGACCTAGCGGACGCACAAGCGGTATGTGACAAAATCGGTATGAAGCTACACACAGCCAATTTTGCCATGGAATATTGGGATCGGGTTTTTGAGCATTTTTTGGCCGAATACAAAGCGGGTCGTACGCCCAACCCAGATATTTTGTGCAACAAAGAAATCAAGTTCAAAGCATTTTTAGACTATGCTTTGACGTTGGGCGCAGATTATATCGCCACCGGTCACTACACGCGCCGTAGTATGAACTATACGAATGCTAATGGCACTGAGGTTGCGCAGCTATTACGCGGGCTTGATAACAATAAAGACCAAAGTTACTTTTTACATGCGGTTGGCGGCGATAAAATCGCTAAGACACTGTTCCCAGTCGGTGAGCTTGAAAAACCAGTGGTTCGTCAAATCGCTGAAGAACATGATCTTATTACTGCCAATAAAAAGGATTCAACGGGTATTTGCTTTATTGGTGAGCGCCGCTTTAAAGACTTTTTACAACAGTACTTGCCGGCACAAAAAGGCGATATCGTCACTGACGATGGTCACATTATCGGTCAACACGATGGTTTAATGTATTATACGTTAGGTCAGCGCGGTGGTATTGGCATTGGCGGTGTCAAAGATCGCCCAGAAGAGCCTTGGTTCGTATTGGCAAAAGACTTGGACAACAACCGTTTGATCGTTGGACAAGGTCATGAGCATCCCATGATGCTGAGTAATGAGCTGCAAGCTTATAAGCTCGATTGGGTCGATGGTTTACCGCCTGCAGATATATTTACCGATGAAGGTTTACGTTGTATGGCAAAATCGCGCTACCGTCAGCCAGACCAAGCGTGCCGAGTGTTTTCTGTTGATGATAAAGGTTTAGAAGTACGAGTGATATTTGATGCGCCGCAACGGGCAGTGACGCCAGGTCAATCAGCAGTATTTTATATCGATGAGGTTTGTTTGGGCGGCGGTGTCATTGCCTCTATTGACGCGCCTTGCGGGATTTGACATCTCATTTAACATTAATTAATACAATGATTTGTCTTTTTTTAGGATACTGAATGACCGCTCGCCTTTTCGCCTTGCTGAATATCTCATTTTCTTGTTCGATATGGGTAAAGAGAGGTCTTACGCTTACTTTCATTGCTGCGTCATTTAGTGCACAGTCAGCACCATCAGAGCTGGGTAGTATTACGGTTACCAGCTCTAATGCTTCGACTGGTACTGCTTCTGGCACCTATATCGCAGCAGGTTCTGGTGCTACTGGTCGTTTTACTTTAGTGCGCAATGAAAATATTGGTTATAACAGTAATGCTGAGATAACACCGTCTAGTGGTACGCGTACCAATGGTATTGAGATCAGGAATGATTCTAATACTAGTATTGATAGAGATAAATTTGAGTACACTTTCACTATTACGCCTAATGATAACGCCTCTATACATACCATAAAAATTGGTCAAGCCAGCTATTCAATGGGTGGTAACTCAGAAATTGCACGTCAAACGTTAAGTTTTACCCAAAATAGTCAAATTAGTCTACCTGTGCAAGCCACTATCAAAAACAACCCAGATGTCCCCTATTACTATAATGCAATGGGTGATTATTTTATGGGGACCAAACTTAATGCGACTCAATTGAATTCACAAAATGCTGTGTTCAACCCGCAGCTGCGTACCGATAGCTCAAATGTGAATGGTAGTGGTTTATATTATTATAATATTACTAATCTAGCGGGTGCTACTGGTAGCCAAAATCCATATAGCCCTACTTTAACTAACAATCTAGTCGCCCTTAGCTCAAATAACGGGGTTTTACCACCGACGCCAACTTTTGAAAATATTATTAAAAGTATCAATAATGGCAGCACGTATTCTGCACTCTCATCTAATACGGCTATTTCCAATGGTGGTACTTATGTCAGTTATGGCATTGAAAATAGTCAAAGCAATTACGTTGTCGCGGTAAGAAATGCGAACGCTGTGACTTTGACCTATGAAGGTATTATGAATGGTAATATCGGCATTGCGCGTAACGTAGTCGGTGAAACTTTTAATGAATGGATCAGCTTTGGGGTAGAAAGTGAACCATTGAATTACGTCTTTTCAGGCACTGTATTCAATGATAATGGCGGTATAAACGATAGCGACATCAATGTCAAAAAAGATAACGCTACGATAGACAGCGGTATATATAACAATACCAACTTCTTCAATGGTACTTTTGACTCTGCTGAAAGTGGTATTGCAGGTAGCACAGTCAAGCTGGTTGACTGTACAACCAATGCTCCTTTTGAAACTATCAATATTCCTACTAATATTGTCGGTAAATATGAGATTAAAATACCTATCGCTTCTCTAACTGGCAAAAGTACTGTCTGCCTGATTGAAGAAAATAGTGGTAGCACTTATCCCATTCGTACTACTAATGAAAAAACTGTTATTTCCTTAACTACTAACAAGTATAACTATGAAAATAATAACTTTGGCAGAGTGATTGATAAGAACACAGCTTTAGTCCTTGAAAAAGAACAAGCACTTAACGATTGCAAAATCTCCTCATTGTTACCAAATCTAGAAAACAAGCTTGCCTATAGTCAAGCCGCCCTATCTGAAGTAACTCCAGGACAATGTATTGCTTACAAAATCACTGCGACCAATCGAGCCAACCTTAGTATCAATCACTTTGTTCTACAAGATGTCTTGCAAGAAAAAAATGTGAATCGCGCGATAGTGACATCAAAACTTGCGAATCCAATTCATCAAGCAAGCGAATATGCCGCAGACAGTGTCGTTATCGGCAATAACGGTACTGTTAAAACGGTAACCTCAATTTTAGATCCAAGGACAAAACGTAGTTTTTACTTTAATACTAAGTATGGCACGACATACTCTAATACACCCGATGCCCCTTAATAATGGCGTTATATGCATATTTTGATTTTATCAACGGCTACATTTGCTACACTACCCGTATTTTTTTGACCACAGTCTTATATGATGTGTTCATTTGTGTGATTTCACAGTTTTCATCACTTTTACTTTTTTAATTTAAAGGCATTATTATGAACTTACTTACCGCACTCTCCCCAATCGATGGTCGTTACGCCTCCAAAGCTGACAGCTTGCGTCCTTATTTATCTGAATTTGGTCTCATTAAAGCCCGCGTCACTGTCGAGATTCGCTGGTTACAGTCATTGGCTGATAACAGCGCTATTGGTGAATTGGCAGCATTTGATACCGATACCAATGCCTTTTTAAACAGTATCGTTGATGACTTTAGTGAAGCAGATGCCCAAGCTATCAAAGACATCGAAGCGACGACCAATCATGATGTAAAAGCCGTTGAGTACTTTATCAAAGACAAGTTCCGTGGTCAGGCAGCACTTGAAGATTCATTAGAATTTATTCATTTTGCGTGTACTAGTGAAGATATCAACAACTTGTCTTATGCATTAATGCTAAAAGACAGCCGCGAGATTGTGGTTGCTAAAATGCAAGAAGTGACTGATAGCATCGTTGATTTAGCGATTACCCATGCTGACCAACCCATGCTATCACGTACTCATGGTCAAACCGCTAGCCCAACGACGCTAGGCAAAGAAATGGCAAACGTCGCTTATCGCTTAGCCCGTCAAATCAAACAAGTCGGTCAAGTAGAGCTATTAGGTAAAATCAATGGCGCGGTTGGTAACTATAACGCTCATTACGCCTCATACCCTGACGTCGATTGGCAAGCACATGCAGAACGTTTCATCGATGAAAGTCTTGAGCTGACTTTTAACCCTTATACCACGCAAATTGAGCCGCATGATTATATCGCCGAGCTATTTGATGCTGTCAAACGTTTTAATACCATCCTAATCGATTTTAACCGTGATATTTGGCAATATATTAGCTTAGGCTATTTTAAACAGCGCCTAAAAGATGGTGAAGTTGGTTCTTCTACCATGCCGCACAAAGTGAACCCGATTGATTTTGAAAACTCAGAAGGTAACTTGGGCGTTGCTAATGCCATGCTGGCTCATTTGGGTGAAAAACTGCCAATTTCACGTATGCAGCGTGATTTATCAGACTCTACCGTACTTCGTAATATCGGTGTTGGTCTGGCACAAAGCATGATTGCTTATGATGCTTGTTTAAAAGGTGTCAGCAAACTTGAATTGAATGCCCAGCGCTTAAACGACGATTTGGATAATGCACAAGAAGTATTGGCAGAGCCGATTCAAACGGTTATGCGTCGCTACCGTGTTGAAAACCCATATGAGAAGCTTAAAGCTCTGACTCGTGGTAATGCGATGACTCGCGAAGCCATGCTGACATTCGTTGAAAGTGATGAGCTATCTGCGGTGAGCGATGCGGATAAAGCGCGCCTACGTGAGATGACGCCAGCCACTTATATCGGTAATGCGGCGGAGCAAGCGCGCACGATTAAAGAGTGGATTGCTAAGATTTAACTGGCAACAAACTTATCTTTATAAAATGTAAAAAAGATATAAATGAGCTCATTTATATCTTTTTTCAAAAAACCTTACTCTAAACACTATGATTTTTTTAAATACATAGTTAATGGGTGAGGTTTTATTCTTTATCGTCTTCATCTTTTTTATCACTGCTATCACCCGGTATGATGGCTTTGGTCACAGCAACAGTACCTTTGACGACGCCTTTAGTAGTTTTGTAGGCGACTTTTACAGGTACAGTGACGATTTTATGCACACAAGCTTGCAGCATAAATATACTGGCGATGATGACGATAAATTGTAATTTTTTCATAAATTTCCTACGGATAATGAGAGGCATTGATGGCTATAATTTCACCATCAGCTAGACGCTAATCATAAACCAATACATGTCAGCTATAAAGCACTGTTCTAGTTTTATATTCTGTCTACCTTGATATCCTTTCTACTTAAACACACGGATCTACCCATGACTTCTATACCGCTTTGTTTACCCGACTCTATCACGCCTGAGCAATTTTTAAGCGAATACTGGCAAAAAAAGCCACTCTTAATTAAACAAGGCTTACCACAGCTAATTGGCATGTTTGAACCTGACGACATGCTTGGTCTAGCACTAGAAGAAGATGCCGCAGTGCGCCTGCTGACTCAAGCAGCAAGTAAAAAAGAAGGTCAGGCGCAGTGGCAACTCAAAAAAAGCCCATTGACTGAAACTGATTTCGATAACTTACCTGAGCAATGGACTGTACTGGTGCAGAATATGGAACAGTGGTCGCCTGAGCTTGGTCAATTGTGGCAAGCCTTTGACTTTATTCCACAATGGCAACGTGATGACATCATGGTTTCTTATGCGCCAAAAGGTGGTTCAGTCGGCAAACACTATGATGATTATGATGTGTTTTTAGCGCAAGGGTTTGGGTCTAGACGTTGGCAACTGGGCAAATTCTGTGATAAAAATACCGAGTTTGTCGCTGATGAGCCGATTCGCCTCTTTGATGATATGGGTGAGATTATTTTTGATGAGATATTAGAAGCGGGTGACGTGCTTTACGTACCGCCGAAGCTGTCACATTTTGGTGTGGCACAAGACGATTGCTTAACCTTTTCATTTGGCTGCCGTCGTCCTAACTTGATGCAAATCATCGACAGCTTGGCTGATATCGCCACCAACGATAGCGATTTATTTATCCCAATGCTGCTGCCACAAGCGCTGCAAGCGTCAGGTGAATTGCAAGCGAGCAGCATCAATGCGATCAAAGATCAGCTATTACAAATGCTACAGTCTGAGCGTGGTAGTGATATCATTCGTCAAGCAGTTTCTGAAGTCGTCAGCAAACGCCAGTATGATGCGCTGATGCCAGAGGATACATTAGATACAGATGAGCTCATGCAAGCTCTAGCAGAAGGTGCTACCTTGCAAGCGGATTATAGCAATCGTTTGTTATACACCCAGGCGGATAATGACATCGTTTTATATGCCAATGGGCAACGCATTGACGGGCTTGACGAGACCGCAGTAGCGGTATTGGTGCGTTTGGCTAATGGCGAACACCTAAATAGTCAAGATGTCGCCGATGTTGACTCAGACGATTTGAGCGAATGGCTAGAGAACGGCTGGGTGTGGATTGATATTGCTGAATAATATCTATTAATCAGACATTAATCAAATAACGTAAATAAAAAAAACCGCTATCCGACAATTACTCAGATAGCGGTTTTTTCTTATAAATCGTATTCGGTATTTATAGCTATACCAAACACTGCTTCGCACTTATCAAAACGGATATAAGAGCGAAGTGGGTTTGTAATTAATACGGTTATTCTGTACCAAGTTCAAGCAAGCTAGCATTACCACCGATCGCTGTGGTATTGATTGTTTTGACGCGCTCAGTGACAAAACGATGCAAATAATCAGGCGTTAGCATCTCTGACAAGCCTTCCATATCAGTGACGCTGATGACTTGCGTTAAGATACCGTCTGTATTGGCAAGCTCTTGACTGATAGTCTGTACTTCGCTTCGATTGCCAGAGACTGCAACCTGTGCCAGACGATCGATATATAAAAGCGTGACGGTTTGCGAGTCATTCGCCACACTCAATACATCTTCGCTGATACCTGTATCATATAGTATCTTGGCAGCTTCATTGCACATCTCATCTTGGCTTGGGCAATGCAGGATGACTTCATTACCTGTCAATAGTGCGGCTACCAGCTGTCCTAATACTGCCATGGCTCTAGCAGATTCACCACCAATAACCATGGTCTTACCACGACCAGTGACATATAGATCGTTGGACTCACCAGTTGCACCAGTCATGCGATGCACCTCATCCAAGCTAGGCGCGGCGCTCAATAGATGATTGAACAAACGCTTTGCTTTATTGGCGTCACCAGTCAGCAGCGCCAACTTTGGAATAGCCGCTTGTAGATATGTTGCGCGATTCACTGCGCCAAGTAATCGCCAAGATTCACAAACCTGGGCATGATTTTTTTTGAATTCAGTCGCCATGTTGCTACTCCTTATGCGAGTTCTGTTTGAGTGGTGGTTTGGGTAGTGGTATTAGCAGTTGTTTGATTACTGCTATTTGACTCTGAGCTAAGCTGCATCAAACGTGCGACATAATGCGGGCCACCAGCTTTAGGACCCGTGCCAGACAGACCACAACCACCGAATGGTTGTACGTTTACGACGGCACCGATTTGGTTGCGGTTGATATAAGTATTACCTACAAACGCACGGCGCTCGATGTGCTCAACGGTATTTTCGATACGACTATGAATACCTAGGGTCAAACCAAAGCCTGTCGCGTTGATGGCATCAATCAGCTTATTCAGATCACGTGCTTGATAACGCAGTACGTGCAAAATCGGACCAAAATGCTCGCCACCGATCACGTCGATACTTTTCACTTCGATCGCTGTTGGCAATACAAAGGTAGACTGTTCTTGACTGACAACTGAGCTTGAGCTCATTGGTGTCTGTGCCAAGATAGTCGCTGTTGGCTCAGCGTCCATACGCTCGATATGCGCTTCAAGACTACGTTTGGCATCCGCATCAATCACTGGGCCCACATCTGTAGCAGCATATAAAGGATTGCCGACCGATAGCTCAGCCATATTACCTTGTAATAGCTCAATTAAATTATCAGCCATTTCTTCTTGCACGCACAATATACGACAAGCTGAGCAACGCTGACCTGCTGAACCAAATGCAGATAAGACAGCGTCTCTAACCACTTGTTCTGGCAATGCCGTTGAATCGACAATCATAGCATTCTGACCACCAGTTTCAGCGATAAAGACAGGTAGCTCACCACTGGCTTGTGCATGATCATTTAGGCTTTGGTTAATACGTTGAGCCGTTTGGGTTGAACCCGTAAATATCACACCTGCTATATTGTCAGCCGCTGTCAATGCACCACCAACATCGCCAGCACCGATCACTAACTGTAAGGCTTGTGTTGGTACGCCTGCTTGGTACATTAGCTGAGCACCAAAATGGGCAATCAAGCTGGTTTGTTCGGCAGGTTTCGCCACAACCGTATTGCCTGCTGCTAGTGCCGCTACGATTTGACCAGTGTAGATAGCCAATGGAAAGTTCCATGGGCTAATACAGACAAAGGTGCCACGTGCTTTATAAACTTGACGAGATTGCTTGCCAGCCAAATCGGTGAATTCATGCACGACGTCGTTTAAACGCTCTGCTTCATCGGCATAAAAACGGCAGAAATCAACCGCTTCTTTGATTTCATCAATACCGTCTTGAAGGGTTTTTCCCGCTTCGATTTGGCATAGCGCCATTAGCTCAGCGTAGTTTTCTTCATAGAGATCCGCTATCTTACGCAATATTTCAGCACGCTTAGCAGCTGATACTGCTTGCCAGACACGTTGCCCTGCCACTGCCGCATCGATTGCTTGACCAGCTATTTCAGCATTGGCATAAGTGACTTCACCAGCACTTACTTCGTGGTTCCAAGGTGCACGTACGGTTTGAGTCTCAAGCTTGTGCGTTACGCCCTCTACTTCATATTCATCAACTGCTTTGCCATTGACGATGGACGTCGCTGACCAAGTTTTATGCAAATGGCTATCGATAGCAGATTTAAAGGGCAGCCATTGTGACTCTACGAATATATTAGGACCAAAACTGGCACGGCGCGCACCATAAATCTCTAACGGCAACGGAATCTCTGGATTGTGTAACGTCGCATTGGCCAGCAGCTTGTCATAGGGATGTACTGTCAGCTTCTCAATCGGATAAGACTTGTCTAGCAGCTGATGGACAAACGAGCTGTTGGCGCCGTTTTCGAGCAAGCGACGTACCAAATACGGCAGCAAGTCTTTATGCGCGCCAACTGGGGCATAAATACGTACCGGAATTTGATACGCTTGTAAGATATGATCATAAAGAGCATCGCCCATACCGTGCAAACGCTGAAACTCAAACTCTCTATGCTTACTCATGGTCATAATTGACGCTAGGGTGTGCGCATTGTGTGTCGCAAACTGTGGCCAAATCAAGCCGCGCAGATGATCTGACAATAAGAAACGCGCACAGGCAAGGTAAGCAGTATCCGTGCCTTCTTTGCGTGTCCAGACAGGATAGCCTGACAGACCTTTTTGCTGGGCAAGCTTGATCTCAGTATCCCAGTAGGCACCCTTTACCAGACGTACTGGAATACGATCTCCCACCTCAGTCGATAGACGAGCCAGCCACACTAAAATAGCAATGGCGCGCTTAGAGTAACCTTGCACGACCAAGCCAAGACCATCCCAGTCAGCCGTCAAATTGTCACGGTACAAAGACTCAAACAGTTTTAAAGAAATTTCAAGGCGGTCGGCTTCTTCGGCATCGATACTAAGATCCACATTGACTTCACGTGCCGCTTCGATGAGCAGCAAGCAGCGTTGACGTAATAAACCCATGACTTGGGCTTCTTGCGTGGCTTCATAGCGAGGGTGCAATGCTGACAACTTGATAGATACTGATGGCTTAGGCATGCCTTCTTTGACTTTGATACTGGCAGTGGCTCTGATCGCATGCAGGTAGTCATTGAAGTATTTTTCAGCGTCTTTATGCGCAATAGCCGCTTCACCGAGCATATCAAACGAATAGGTATAGCCTTTATTACGATAAGGTTGGCTATTTTTATTGGCGTCCTCGATGGTCTCGCCCAATACAAACTGATGACCCATGATACGCATGGCTTTTTGCATGGCACTACGAATAACAGGCTCGCCCATCTTTTTAGTCATGCGATCCAAAAAGCCTGATGCTGTGGTGCTACTATCAATACTGACGACACGACCTGTCATCATCATGCCCCATGTTGAGGCATTGACCATAAAACCGTTGTCATTTTTGATGTGCTTTTTCCAATCAGCCACACTCATTTTGTCATGAATCAAGGCATCAGCAGTATAATTGTCTGGCACTCGAATCAAGGCTTCTGCCAAGCTCATCAGCAAGATACCTTCTTGGGTGTCAAGACTATACTCAAGCAGTAACGAGTCGACCATCTTGACCGCTTTGCCATCATTACGTACATGCTCAACCAGCTGGCGCGTTTGCTCAGCAGCGGCGTCACGTTCTTCTGTGCTGGGTTTAGCAAGTGGCAATAATTTGGACAACCAGCGCTCTTCATCAACGCTATACAACGGCGAAATACGGGCGTGCAGAGTTTCTGCCGACTGGGCAATGTAATCTGGCGATAGCAAATCGACAGGATTAAACAAAATCGGCTCTTGCGGGGTAAACTGGTCTACTGGGTTCATAACAACTCCATAACTATCGTTTAAAAACCATCATAAATAGTGCTTTAGGAAGTCTGATCGTCTGGTATAACTAACCATCACCATCATTCATTTAGATGATGGCTATCGATAGATACTTATAACAATAATCAAAAGTCCAAACGGCGCCATCACAAAACGAGAAAATCCAGCGTAGGCTGGAAGCGGTTAAGTAGGTCGTTCGACTGTTAAACGGGCTACGTTAACAATACAAAGGCAACAACGAACAGCTAAGCGGCATTAGTGCCTTCTTCTTGTTTGTAGTGAAAGGAGTGTGATGATCAGATATCGCTATTAAAACGAAAAAATCGCTTTAGCAAAAAAATCTGCCATCTTGAGTGCTGCTAATTCACTGTAAGAAAAACCTCTACGGCGTTGATTGAGGTGATGCGCTTAACTCGGCTATAATATCATGAAAAAAATTTTCAAACTAACGATATTGCTTATTTACACAAATTAATATATTTCTAAAAAACAATTAGTTAACAGCACTTTATCCCTTATGACGCACTGGTTATACTTTTCTATTTACTATTGGCGATTAATTGTTTTTTTAAATCAAACACTTGAATAAATTTAGGGAAATTTGAGCCATTTTAAATCAAAAAAAACCCCTTTATCGTTTCCGAATAAAGAGGAATTTAACGTAACAAAACTCGAAAGCAGTAAAGTAATATCGAACGCTCACTGCATCCTAGTAAAACTTATAAAACCACCAATTTGGTCAGCAAAATAACGGTCAATACCCAAACTGGGATCGTAATTTCAGAGAATTTACCAGTCATCAGTTTTACCGCGGTAAAGGTGATGAAACCAAGCGCAATACCATCAGCGATAGAGTACGTCAGCGGGGTCAATAACAGAACAACCGCTACAGGAGCCGCTTCTGTCAAATCTTCCCAATTGATTTCTTTTAGGGTAAATAACATCAGTACCGACACATAAAAAATCGCGCCAGCTGTGGCGTAAGCAGGAATCATACCAGCCAATGGTGCAAAGAAAATACTCAGTACAAACAATACGCCAACCGTCACTGCCATCAGACCTGTACGACCACCTGATGCCACTCCAGAAGCACTCTCAATATAACTGGTGGTCGATGACGTACCCAACATTGCACCAGCGACCGTAGCAGTAGAATCGGCCAGTAGCGCTTTGTCCATATTAGGAATATTGCCGTCTTTATCAATCAAACCCGCTTTATTGGCAATACCAACCAAACTACCTGTCGTATCAAATAAATCGACGAATAAGAAGGCAAAAATAACGCTGATCATACCAACGTCAAACGCACCCGCAATATCAAGCTCCATCAATGTTGGTGTGATAGATGGCGGCGCAGACATGATGCCAGCAAACTGTGTATGGCCTGTCAACAAGCTAATCACGGTGATAACCAAGATACCAATCGTCACGGCACCTGGGACTTTTTTATAGACCAAACCAATAATAATAAAGAAACCCAAAGCAGCCATCATAGGTGCAAATGAGGTCATATCACCCAGCATCACCAATGTCGCATCACGACCGACAATGATACCTGAGCTCTGTAGCGCAATAAATGCTAAGAAAGCACCGATACCTGCCACAATACCCTGCTTAAGGCTGTTTGGAATGGCATTGATAACCCATTCGCGAATCTTAAACAAACTCAAAATGATAAACAAGCAACCCGATAAGAAAACAGCACCTAGCGCAGTTTGCCAAGCGTAGCCCATACCCAATACAACGCCGTAAGTAAAAAAAGCGTTCAAACCCATACCTGGTGCGAGTGCCACCGGCAGTCTGGCATAGATACCCATAATAAAGCAGCCTATTGCCGCTGCTAAACAGGTGGCAACAAATACCGCCCCTTTATCCATACCAGCTTCCGCCAATACGTTGGGGTTGACAAAGATGATATAAGCCATGGTCAAAAAGGTGGTTATACCGGCAAGGATTTCCGTTTTGACTGTGGTGTTTTCACCATTAATCCCAAAATAGCGTTCAATTGCATTCATAAGTGTCGCGCCCAGCTTGCTAGTGAAAGAACAAATTTATTGATGCCTAAAATAAATATGACGTCAGCCAATGGATGGCGACGTCATTATCAAAAGACAGCGGTAACAAGGTGCAACATTTTAGAGAAGTTGCGGTACAAATTCAATCATTACCAGTGCCTTATGGGTACAAACCCACCTTTTCAGTCGATTGAGACATAACAGCCAGACAATATTTCAGATATCCACATATAAATTAACCTTATACTATGGATTGTACAAACAGCTGTTAATTATTTGGTATTTAACACTTTAACAAATGACCTTTTCGACATTTAGCAGTACACTAGGCGGCTGATAGCAATATGCATCATGACTGTCATATTATATTTTCGTTATTAAAGATCCTATCTGGTCTGCGTGTCGCGCCATACCAGCTATTATTAATTACCCATGAGTCCCATACATGCCTGAATCATTAAATATTATCGACCTTATTACCCAAGCCAGTCTCTTGGTGCAGATTGTGATGGCATTATTGTTATTGGCGTCTTTAGTCAGTTGGGTAATTATCTTTCGTATGAGCGCGCGGCTTGGTACGGCCAAAAATTTCGATCAACAGTTTGAAACTTGGTTTTGGTCAGGTGAAGATTTAGCCAAGCTTTACCAAGGCGTACAAGGCTCGCCTGAACGCCAAGGACTTGAACAAATATTTTATGTGGGATTTTCTGAATACTTAAGAATGCATAAAAAGCGCCAACCCAAAGATGACATCATCGATGGTGTTGAGCGCAAGCTACGAGTCGGTTTAGGACGTCAGCAGCAACTATTAGAATCAGGACTGACTACGCTAGCGAGTATTGGCTCAGTCGCGCCTTATGTTGGATTGTTCGGTACAGTTTGGGGCATCATGAACGCCTTTTTAGGGTTGTCACAAACGGAGCAAGCAACCCTAGCGTCTGTCGCACCTGGTATTGCCGAAGCATTAATCGCAACCGCTATGGGCTTGTTTGCAGCGATTCCTGCCGTACTGGCGTATAACCACTTTACCGCCAAATCTAGTCGCTTGTACGATTCACGTGCTTTATTTTGCGATGAAATGACGGGCATGCTCCAGCGCGAGACCAGTGCAGAAAGCACTGTTGGTAGAGACAATATCGCTACGAGAGAAACGCAATCTACGGCCAATCAGGCACAAGGACTATGAAATCATGAAACAGAGTCCCTATCGCCGTGAAAAAAAAGCGCTAAATGCGGAGATGAATGTCGTTCCTTATATCGATGTGATGTTGGTGCTGCTTGTCATATTTATGGTCACAGCGCCCATGCTGATTACGGGCGTCGATGTTGATTTGCCAAAAGAGCAAACCAATACCATGAGCCAAAGCCAACTACCCGTCATTGTGTCCTTGACCGATAGTGGCGATATTTTTATCAGTTATGAAGACAATGTTGACCTGCCGATTAGTGAACCAGAGCTGATTGATACCCTATCTAACTTACAAAATCAAAGTAGCGATGCTGGGGCGCAGCCTTTACAAGTCATGATTAATGCCGATCAAAACAATCAATATGGCGCTATCATGACACTCATGGCCACCTTACAACAAGCAGGCATTCAAAAGGTGGGATTATTAACAGGCGCACCCTTGCCCACACCATCATTGTAATAAATCCTATTCCTCGCTCAGCTTGCTATAATAAAGTAGATAATTTGATGAACCTCGTCCTTGAGTATCTTTACCATGCATAATGCTCCTGTCGTTTA
The DNA here is from genome assembly GCF_052378115.1 of Psychrobacter sp. AOP30-A2-5. Taxonomy (NCBI): domain Bacteria; kingdom Pseudomonadati; phylum Pseudomonadota; class Gammaproteobacteria; order Moraxellales; family Moraxellaceae; genus Psychrobacter; species Psychrobacter sp. AOP30-A2-5. The sequence goes on from NZ_JBQSXK010000009.1 coordinate 55,725, forward strand.
TGTACCGACCCAACCTGAAGGCAATGGGCTAACATTGCCTACGCTACTTAGCGTGCTGGCACATGGTCTCGTGATTGGGATACTCGTTTATACTTATCAACATACTAAAACCGACACTGTGGAAAGTATTGAGACGGTCATGGTCTCCCCTGAGCAATTGGCTGAAATGCAAGGTCAAATCCTTGCCAATCGTGCAGCGGCAGCTAGCGCGCTGCAAGCTGCAAATAGCACAAGCAGTGCATCGAGCACCTCATCATCAGAAAGCTTTAGCGATAGCGCCAGTCAGCCAATGCTGATGAGCGAGGAACAAAATCAGCGTCTGCTTGAGCAAAATCAAGAATACGAGCGCAATATGGCTGAGTTTGCAGCACAATTGGATGAGTCGGTGACAGAAGAGCATAGTCAGGTGGAGCAAAACAAAAATGAAAAGCTGATAGAAGAACAAAATCAGCTGGGCGATTTCCGTAATAAACAAAATAACCCGCCAAAGATTACACGCCCGACTGCGACTGATAAAAATTTAAAGATTAATACAGGTGATTCTGGTAGCGCAGGTCAGAGATATGATCTAGAAGCAGACGGCAACTCAACAACATCTAATGGTGGTAGTGGCAGTACCTCTCGTTCTACTGGTGAGTTCAAAAGTGCTATATTAAGTAAAATACAAAGCAAACTTGATACCCCAATCGAAACACAGGGTCTAACCACGTCATTGTCGCTCAAATTAGATACCAGAGGCAACGTGAAATCTGCAAAGGCTAGTGGTCCAAATGCTGTCGTCAACCAAGCAGTTGAACAAGCTGCACGCGCTGCTAGCCCATTGCCAATTGATTTAGACAATCCTGAAAGTTTTGCAAATTTGACAATCAACGTTACTATTAATTGATTTTGTATAGCCTCTAATCCTATATCATTAATGGTTTTCTACTATCTTAAGGTTCTTGTTTATGAGTTTAAGCAAGTGTCATATATTACGTAATACCTCAACTTTACTGCTATTGCTGTCTTTTTTTCTATTATCTAGCTACTCTGTCGCTGGCACATTACCAGAAAGCCATAATGTCAAAAATGAGTTTATGGATCAAAAAGCCTTGTTTGCCGCTATTACTACTAGAAAAAATGATTTAAGTAATGAGAGTCATGTAACAACAGCTATATTAGAAAAAATTAAACGTAATATTACTCTACCCACTGCTACCCCAGAATCAACAACTACTTTATACTTTAAGTTGGATGAAAAAGGTAATGTGTTATCTGTTAAAGCTCAAGGTACAAATCCTGCTGTAAATCAAGTAGTAAAAAGAGCAGCCTTATCTGCTAGTCCATTACCCATTGGCTTAAATAAACCTGAAAACTTTAAAGACTTGATAATTAAAATTAACGTTCAATAAAAAACACCTAACGTTGTACAGTTAATCTCACTATAAATAATAATTAAGCCTGTATGATGAACCAATTATTTCTATTTTAGGATATTACTTCATGAAGCTATCTACACATTCTATCCTTCGTGCCACTTCAAGCCTGTTGTTAATCACTCCCTTGTTATCAGTGCCTGCTTATGCCGCTGAATCAATGGTGCTTGATATGACTGTTACTGCGCCAAGACAACAAAACCAAGTCGCGTTTGTACCCTTTGCTGGTGATTCTGTGTTGTCACCCATTATCGTCAACGACTTAAGCAAAGAAGGTCTAAAAATTACTAGCCAAAACCTACCGCAGCAGCCACGCAGTAGTAGCGAGCTGGCGGGTACTTTGCCAGTATGGCAAAATTTAGGTATTCCGTACTTAGTAATCGGTAGCACGCGTACCAACCGAGGTAAAATTATCACAGATTATGAAGTGATTGATGTCAAATCGGGGCGAATTCTTGAGGGTAAGCAAACCTCGACAACAAATAAAGATCCTGACAGTATGCGTCGTGCTGGACACGTCATTGCCAATAAAATCTACGCATTGATTACTGGTACGCCAGGTGACTTTTCAGGGCGTATTGCTTATATTGAAGAGACTGGTGCTGGTAAAGAAAAAGTCTCACGTTTAAAAGTGATGGATGCCGATGGCGAAAATGCCAAAACCATTACTGAAGTAACTGGTTCTATCTTTTCACCAACATGGTCGCCAGATGGCAATCGCATTGCTTATTCCTTACAACGCGATAAATCTTATCCCGTTATTTATGTACAAAGTGTGAGCGGTGGCGGTGCAACCCCGTTAACGCCCTTCCCTGGCAGCAATCTCAGTCCATCATTCTCTCCTGATGGCAGCAAGATATTATTCTCTAGCAGCTTTGAAGGTAGCGCAGATATTTATGAGATGAATGCCAGTGGTGGTCAACCTAGAAGGCTTATCAATTGGCCAAGCAGCGAAGTGCAACCAAGTTATGCGCCTGATGGCAAATCCTTTGTTTTTGTATCAGACAAAACTGGATTTAACAAACCACAGATTTATCGTTATGAGTTTGGTTCAGGACGTACGACTAAGGTATCAAGTAGCGGTTATGCCACTAGTCCGCAATTTAGTAACGATGGCTCACAAATTGCCTTTTTAAGTGGTCGCTCAGCGGCGATCATGAATAGCGGCGGCGCTGTTACTACTAACTTGGGCAATACCGGTATCGATGAAGCGCCAAGCTTTTCACCCAGTGGCAGAAATGTAATTTATGCTTCAAAACAAGGCGGCAAAGGTAAATTAACAATTAAATCTTTGAGTAGTGGTCAATCGTTTGACATACCTGTACAAGGCATTGCTCGCTCACCAATTTGGTCATCTAGCCCTAAATAAACCATATTTATCATTATCTTTCTTAATTCATAAAGTCTTGCTCATAAAAAAGCGCCTAATAAATAATTAGGCGCTTTTTTATATTGCGAAGCACGGTTAAATCATTTTGCCACTAGCATGTATTGGACAATTATTGACTAAAGTAGTGAATACTATTAATCATCACTCGGATCACCTGCTGATGGATTGGGATGCCGCAGTTTTGCCACATCTTCAGCAGTCACGGTATCGGTAAAACCATTTAGGTCACTGACCACATATTGAGTAACCGCCGCTATCTGCGCATCGTTCATCATTCCATGGAATGAGGGCATGCCACGAAAGCCATTAATCAAGATATCGATGATGTAATACTTTGATTGCATCTTACTGTTATTCGCCAGTGGCGGATAATAGCCTGCACCGTAAGCACCCTCGCCTTTGTGCATATGACAAGCCGCACAAGAGTCGTGATACAGCTTTTTGCCATCTGTCGTTACAAAGCCATTTGTGCCTTCAAACTTTGCGTCCCATTCAGTAATAATTGGGTCGTCTTCCATATTGGGCAATGAGCTGTCGTCTACAATATTGATAGCAGGTGCAGTAAGCTCCTCACGGCTCATATAAACGCCGCCCCACGCACCCGTATTTCGGCTTGCTTGATAGTCATTGGTTGTTAGGGAATCCTGATCTTGTACACTGGAAACCGTCACTTCATCATCTGACTGTTGACTACAGCCCAACAGTGCTGTACTGCTGATCCCACTCAGCAGCACTACCGTCAGCAGTTTGAGTGTCATGTTTTTCATGACTTTTTTCTTCAAGATTGCTTTCTCCACGATTGCCTTCTTCACAATTGCATTGTCCATGATAGCCTCTGAATCTTATAGTTATTTATATAACCCAAGCGTTATTAAACCAGCATTTTTGCTTTTTTATGTAGGCGCTTTGCGGCATCCATACCAGATAAAATAGCGCCTTCTTGCCATGCTGGAATGTGTGAGCAATGCTCGCCTGTCAGCACAATACGATTATCAATACTGCACAAGGTGTCGTAATGCTGACGACGGGTCGACTCATTCCAAATACCGTAACAGCCGAGCGTCCATGGGATGCGGTGCCAGACAACTGATGTCCCTGCGCGGAATTCTTTTGGATACTGAGGATGGATGTATTTACCATAAGCAAGCGCAACATTAATACGTTCTTGCGGCGTTAAGCTATTAAACTTATAAGACGTCGGACCATAACCATACGCACCGAGTAGCACGCCCGTACCATCTTTAAACATATTTTGTGACGGGTAGGCAATCTGAGCAATGGGCATGTCGGTATAAGTCAGACCACCAAATATCCATTCATCTTCTTCCCAAAAGCGGCGGTTGAACTCTAGACCGACTTTATAAGAGGTCTCATAAGGCACGGCGGCCATCGCCTGCTTCATTGGTTTGGAGACATTGATATCCATCTGCGTTAATACAGTTAATGGAATATTGCACACGCACCAGTCTGCACGAATGGTCTTGGTGGCACCATCTGGGCTGTTGCTGTCTACATAATCGACAGTGACGCCACTGTCATCTTGATGAATTTTAATAACCTTTGCATTAAACTCAATCATATCGCGGCATTCACGGGTGAACGCATCACCAATTTTCCCCATACCACCTACTGGCTGAAACATCGTCGGTTGATGACCATAAGTCATATGGTTGCCATAAATATCTGCCCACATACCTGAATCTAGTATCTCACTAATCGGCAAAGGTTTTGATGGCGTCGCATCAGGCATCAAGCCACCACCTGGAAACACACTAAAGCCGCGATGTTTACTGGTCTCATTACTGGCGCGGTAACGATAATCTTTATCCAGCACCCCCCAGCCTTTTAAACCTTCTAATAGCTTTTCTTTGTCCTCAGTATTGACCGAGCGATCAAGACCACCGACGTTAACTGATTTCGATAGCAGCTCGGCGACATGACCTTGGATATCGTTTTTCACATCACCCAAACGCTGCGGCACGCCGTCGAAATGAGTACTGCGATGCAAATAAGCACGATCATTGGTTTGAATAAAGGGCTGCATTTCAACGCCAAACTGTTTGCAATAATGGAAGACGGCATAATGATGGCTTGGCAGACGCCACGGTCCACCATTAAAATAATTGCCCTCTTCAAAATCACAAGTGACTTCTTCGCCGCCAAGCTCGGTATATTTGTCCCCACTGTTCAATGTCCAGCTACGACCGCCGCCACGATTTTGATATTCGAGCACTTTGACATCGTAGCCCGCTTTACGTAACTCATAAGCTGCAGTCAGCCCGCCAAGACCCGCACCAAGAATGACGACACTAGCGCCAGGAGGTGCACCTTTAAGATCCATGGTCTCTTTAAAACTCGACTCTGACGCAAATCCTAATGTCGTCATCGCCTGATACATCGCAGTCGCGCCCGCTGTTTTACCAATCATCGAGAGCAGTTGGCGCCGCGTTGGTGATTGAAGTATGTCTTTCATAATAATGTCCTTAAAGTAGACGTTCCTGCAAGACGGTAGGCATATGTATTATTAATCAGCTCGACTTAGTTCTACGTCTGTTTTTCGAGCTGTTGTGCCTTACCATGTTGCCTGTAGATCTTGTCCTATAATAAATATGTGAATCGTCTTTATAGAATCAATGAATTAACGACGGCGCCTAGACCGCAAGATGGCTCGTATAATAAACACAATGATAATAATGGCCACGATGATACCGATTACTGCCAGTAAGCCCGCGTATTTGATTAAGAAGGGCTTGTCAGTACCTGTCGTTGCGATACGGTCAACATCACTAGCACTCACCTCACTACTGTTGAGACCACCAAAATTCACACGCACATAATTGGTAATACCAGCGATTTGCTCGCTATTTAGCTCATCTGAGAACCCTGGCATGATAGGTGATGTGTTAGTCGCACCTTCTACCCCATGAAGGATCATATTGACCAGCGCATCAGGTTTCTCACGGCGAATACTGCTGAGTCCAACGATAGGGGCGTAACGCGCATCAGACTGACCATAACCATCAACGCCGTGACAGCTACCACAGGCTGCCAAATATAGCGATTCTGGTGAATTGCTGCCATTACTCACCTGTGCTTTGGCTTGGGCTAAATAATCTTTTTGCGCCAGTAAATCATGAGTGATAGATTCGCTAATGGGTGTTGGTAAACGCGAGACATCAACGGCTGCGACCTTATCATCTGTTTGGATAGCAGGCACCGCTTTTAGATAAGAAGCAATGGCATTCAAATCTTCATTTTTTAAGTAGCGCGTACTATGTGCAACCGCCTCGCCCATAGGACCACCCGCATAGGCACGCTGGTCAAACTCACCAGTACGCAGATAAGTGACGATATCTTGTTCACTCCAACTACCGATACCGCTCGAATCGTCAGGCGTGATATTTGGTGCATGCCAATGACCAAGCTGAGCACCTGATAGATACATTTTTTTATCGAAACCCATAGTACTATTACGCGGGGTATGGCAAGTACCACAGTGCTCTAAGTTATTGACAATATATTCACCACGTTGCTGCGTCTCAGTGAGACCATCACGGTTTTCAGTAGACGGGACATTAAGAAAATTCCAGCCAATCATTAAGCTGCGAATGTTAAAGGGAAACGGCAGGTCAGTTTTATATTTTGGTGCTTCATCGACAGCAGGTACGGTTTGCAGATAAGCAAACAACGCACTGATATCTTCTTCTTTCATGCCACTATAAGAAGGATATGGCATGGCAGGGTAAAGCATATGGCTTGGCGTACGACCTTTTTGCAACGCGTTCTTTAGGTCCGCTTCGGTATAATCACCGATACCATAACGTTTAGACGGGGTAATATTGGTTGAATAGATATCTCCCATCGGCGTTTCGATCGCTGTACCGCCAGTATAATCTTCGCCATGACATGCCATGCAATCGGCTGCACGGGCAATGTAAGCACCGCGATTGACAAGCTCACTATTGGCTGGACTAATATTAGGTAAACTGGCATTAGGCAAGCTAGCATTAGGCAAGCTAGCATTCGCTAGGCTGGTATTGACGACGCTTGCGCCTTCAGCCATCGCAGCGCTGGAGGTCATACCAATGACGAGCATCGATAACATCACAGAAAGTGGCTTCATAATATCCTCATATAGCTGGCACCTAGGGTGTTGTAATTATTATTAGGATGAATGATTGAGATGAAACATTTAGTATTGAGCAAGCCTTAATGAGTGACGACTTGTTATACTCAATTGATAGTCCATTAAATGAGGTAGCAAATCATCCAGTAAATGCTTAATACAGTAGCGTGGTAAAAGTAATTTCATAAGCGTAGTTACTAAGCATAGTTACTAAATGATGTCTACTCACTCTACTAATGTAAGACTATTTCGCTACTATTACTTAATGAGTAACGTATTGGTCTCAAATTTTTACAAAACGTAAAGAACCGCATTGTCATTATCAGTTTTTGATAACGTAATATGTTTTTTTATATTGTAATAATAGGTCATTTAAATAATACCTTTAAAATCAGTAACTAAAGTTCTATTTTTTTGGTGCATATCTTTTATAAAAAACCTATCATTGTAGATAGCTGTCAAAAATTTGCTTCATTTTTTGTCATCATCGATTTTAGTTGTACATAATAGATACATAGACTTAAGTTAGCACTCGCTTTTTTATCAGTCATATTTTTATAATGCTATGAAACAAGCTATTGCAACGCACCATATTTTGTTTATGATAGGCGCTATTTCCACATTGCCGATCGCCGCCTGAGACACCACTATGAAGTTACCGATTCTTGCTTATATACTTACATCAGCCCTGTTAATGACAGGCTGCCAATCATTTCAATTTGTCGACAGCCCTATCCCTGTGAATACCACCCCTACCAATAGCATCTTGGTCAAAAATACGCTTGCTACCACTGTGCAGGTTCAAAATAATACCAGTACAAAAAATCAAAAATAGTGCCATCACACTCATAAAATAAGCAAAAAAAAAGGCAGATATCGGTTTGATATCTGCCTTTAATGTTTAATAAATTACCTTAAATGATTCAATAGCCATTCATTTCAAGGGCGTGCCGCTGGCTGATGCTTGACAATTGTCTTGGCCAAATGATCGCCGAACCAAATAGCTGTATCAATATCTCCCCGTCCTGGCGTTTCCTCAGGGGGACCATCAAGCGACTGGGTCATCAAGCCCAAAAAGCTAGATAAACGGTTTAAATCGTGAGCCTCATGACCTGTCGGCATCAGCGGTAATCCAATCCAGTTCATACCATGCTGCATCGCATACAAAGAAATCTGCTGCAATACCGCCAGCTTATCACCACTCAGCCCACCAGAGTTGGCAAAAGCGGCTGCCCACTTGCCTTCCCATTTACGATGATACCAGCGCTTTGAGGTTTCATCCATAAAAGTCTTAAATTCAGCAGTGACACTACCCATATATACGGCACTACCGAAAACCAGCAAATCCGCCTGATCCAAATAATCCCAGTCAACCTTGTGGACATCAACGGCTTTGGCCTGTGCTGCTGGCAATTGCTGATGCGCCCCTTTAACGATCGCTTCAGCGACGCGCTTGGTATGACCGTAGTTGCTATGATAAATAACAGCAATAGATACAGTCGGTATGCTATCAGTAGTGGACGATTTGGCAGGTGTATTCATACAAACTCTAATAATGGCTATAAATGGTTAAATAAAAACAATATAAGTTCAACAGTTAATTGCGCGCAACAGCAAATAGCGTAATCCTACGCAGCGCCACGTACAATGACCAGCGCCATTCGACCTGTAGCAGGCTGTTGCAAATGCGTTTGACGCCGATAAGAATAATAGTGGTCATCAGTATAACTACAGCTGCTAGATAAGGTGTCATCTACTATAACGCCCGCCGCACTAAGCTGATCCGCTGCCAACTTTGGTAAGTTTATCTTGATTTTTCTCGTGTCAACTGTGTTACAGCTTGACAGCTTATCAACCGTATCCTGTACATGTTGATTATTGCTATCGCCTTTAATAGTAGCCACAGAATCTATGACATATAACGAATCAAAATGTTCAATACTGGCTGTGTTCAATAACTTATTTTCTGTGCAACCTTTCAATAATTGATTGCGAACTTGAGCGCCAACTTCATAGCTGTCTTGACTGATACAAACACCAATCCAAGCTTTGATTTGTCCCGATTGCGTAAAGCATTGCACAGTCGCTTGAATAATCCCGCAAGCCAGACCTTGCCAACCCGCGTGAATCGCTGCTATTTGACCACTAGCTGGCTGATATAAGACTATCGGTACGCAGTCAGCCGTCATTATCGCCAGCCCAAGCCCTTGTTGCCGACTGACCATCGCGTCAGCAGACATTGGCGTCATACCTAGCGCCGTGCCATCAACATCATGAATTTGCTTACCATGAACTTGGTTAACCCAGTGTAAGCGTTTGATGGGTACGTGTTGGCATGTCGACGATAAGGGTGCAAGCTGCTCATTGATGGCAGATAATAAACGCATGCGATTGCTCAGTACTTTTGCAGCATCATCATTGACATGCAAACCTAAATTTAGCTCACCATAATTCGCTTGATGTTGCTGTCGTACCAGCTGTTCTGTAGGCTGGTCTTGTGATTCAACATCATCGCTTGAAAAGGCAGCCGTTTGAAAAACAGCCACATCATCAATCTGTGCAAGCAATGTCATAGGAAACTGATGAGTCATGGCTGATTTACCGTCTTAATGAGTCATTTTTATGTCACGGATCGCTATTTACTACTAGGCTCTGTTTTTTACAAGCGACTTTACGCTCTCGCCTACAAGGAGCGGTCTACTCGTCATCATAGCCATCACTTAGCACAGCCATTAACTGCTGCATATCTTCAGGCAGTGGTGTGGTGACTTCGATATCTTCACCAGTCGTTGGATGCACGAAACCCAGTGTGTAGGCATGCAAGGCTTGACGTGGAAAATTATTAATCGCTTGACGCTGGGCTTCTGTCAGTCCTGCCCGCAATTGACGACGACCACCATAGACACGATCACCCACTATCGGATAAGTAACATGACTTAAATGCACACGAATTTGGTGCGTACGTCCCGTTTCAAGACCTACATCCAACAAGCAATAATTGCCGTTAAGCGCGGTCACATTCAGTAAATGTGTCACAGCTTCACGTCCTGCCGTCATTACCGTCATTTTAGTACGCTGATTACGGTGACGACCGATTGGGGCGTCAATACGGCGATGGCGCGATAGACTCGCTGCATCCCCTGCTACCACACATTGATAGTGACGATAGACCGACTTGTCCTTTAGTTGCTCCATCAGCGCAAGCTGTGCTGGCTTGGTTTTACCAATCAACAATAGCCCTGAGGTATCTTTATCAATACGGTGCACCAGACCTGCACGCGGCAGATGGTGCTGCTGCGGATAGTGATACAGCAGTGCATTGACCAAGGTGCCGGTTTGGTTACCCGCACCAGGATGCACTACCATGCCAACAGGTTTATTGATGACCAATACGTCATCATCTTCATAGACCACATCGATGTCTATATTTTCTGGTTGATCTTCACTATGCTGCTCTAATGTGGTGGTTAACTGCAGCACATCACCCGCTCTGACACGAATTTTCGGTTTTTGCACGCCATCGTTATACAGCAGGCTGCCATCACTGATCCAACCTTGTAATTGAACACGTGAGAAATCGGTAAATATTTTTGAAGCCAATTTATCAATACGTAAACCAGCTTCGTCTTCTATAACCGTATGCGTCATATTAATAATTACTGGCACCACTTGACCGGCGGCTGACGCTTCATCATCGTCGCTATCATCAATGTCGTCAGCATCTTCATCGCTGCTATCTATCATATCGTCGTCAAGCTCATCACTATCTTTTAACATAGCTTCTTCTGACACAGCGTCTTCTAAAACATGATCGCTATGGCTTTGCTCATCAAGCATCGACTGATTATCGTCAGGTAATTCACTATTATTTAAAACGTCATTTGGCATCGGTGACTCTTGTGCTGATGAATCAGTCTGTCGTGATTGATTCGGTGGTAAATGGGTAGTCATAGCATTATTATTCATAGCAGATTTATATATGGCAAAGCGCCTGACATGGTTTTGAAAGGTAGCTTTTGAGAAATTTCTAATAAAGTGTTAAGCGTAACGCTATAAAAAACAAAAGGCCATTCGCTATCAATCGCTTATCATAAAAGCGATCGTCGTCGAAAAAAGCGGAGGCAATACCATGCTAGTGTAGCATGCCAAGCGCCTAAGCCCTATAGAAGCTGTGTGTTATCTGTCATTTTTTGATTATACCGCAGCGAGCGTCAGCGCCGTACTTAACTCTCTAAAATATGACATTGCTGTAATTTACTGTATATTTATCAGTGTCAGCGACATTCGATATCGCTCGTGACAGCAGCTCATGTTAAAATGTCAAACTGACATGCGTTGGTGTACAGCTCATTGCGAGCAGCAGCATATCGCACCTGTGTTGCAGTAGACTAATAACTGTACGATACTGACTCAAATTCGATGAGCACGATTGGATTAAGTACAATATAGATGGCGAAAAAATAGACGAAGCAAACGTTATTCTATAAAGTATAGCCATATTTTGCTGTATGCTATGCCACTGTACGCTTATCGAATTTTTATTAAAAGCATTTGGTTTGATATAAACCCTATGCCATCAAGCGTTTTTTAATAACGATAACTGGTATGTCCGATGATTGACATAGTAGATGACAGACCACTATTGATGCCTACGCATCGTTTTTTATCATTAACCTAATATCTAGTATGATAGCGTCGCTGCTATTATACGTCTTGTGTCGGAGAAGAAGTATGCAAGCTGTTGGCAATACGTTTATCAAACTGTCCTCAATAACCCTACTTGCGCTAAGCGTAAACTTAGTGGGCTGTCAGACTTTCAAAAACCTGACTGGCGGTAAAGACGTCGATGCAGTAGAAACTGCCGAAAAATCAGAGCAGAACTATTATAACGACGCCATTACCCAGATTGATAAAGGCCGCTATACACAAGCCATCGAAGATTTGACCAATCTGCGCACTTTTTATCCTACTGGACAATACGCTGAGCAAGCATTACTCGACATGATGTACGCACAATATGCCAGTGGTAAGTATGAAATGGCAGCTGCCAGCGCTGAGCAATTCATTAACCTATATCCTTCTAATCCGCAAGTCAGCTACGCTTACTATGTGCGCGGCGTCGCCAATATGCAAGGCTCATCAGAAGGCCTGAAACTGTTTAAGCTCAATCAAGCTGAGCGTGATACCGCCTATTTACGTATTGCCTTCGCTAACTTTCAAGAGCTTATTAATAAGTACCCTAACAGCCCTTACGCGCCAGATGCCGCTCAGCGCATGACTTTCATTTACAATCAGTTTGCTGAAAGTGAGATGAGTGCAGCCAACTGGTATATCGAGCGCGAAGCTTATGTCGCTGCTGTTAACCGCGCCAAATGGGTGTTTCAATACTATCCACTTAGTGAATCCATCCCAGACGCAATCGCAGTCTTAGCTTATAGCTATGATAAATTGGGTATGTCTGATTTGGCAGCAGAATACAAAACTCTATTACAGATTAATTATCCCAACATGTTAAGTGCCGATGGACGCGTTAAACTCGACACCAAACGTGAGCGTTCTTTCATCAACAAATTGACTTTTGGACAGTTAAGTCGTTTTAACAAAGATACTTCATCAGTTGCGACAGGCGACTATAACGGCGCGACCAAAACTCAGGTTATTCGTAACGCCAGTCAATTAAGACTGCCAAGCGATAATGCAGCAGCCAGTGCAGCGCAAGGTACTTCACCTGTGCGCGCCAATACTGGTATCAATGTCGGCTTGGGTCTGCCTGAAGCTTCCGCTGAGCGCATTACTAGCCAATCGAGCACTGGCTCTACGGCAAGAGAAGCCAATGTCGATCCGCAAAACACCAATCCTGTACGCCGTACGACATTGCCTGTTCAAGGGATTGATATCATGCCAGCAGATGTCGATATGAATGATGAATAAATGCGCTGGATTTGAGGCAACGTCTTTTCTTTAATTAAGAGAACGTTTCTTCTTTTTAGCACATCAACGCACATCATGAAAAAAATAAGGTCAACGACAGAGTTGGCCTTATTTTTTCTGTTTCTGTTTCATTATCTATGCCCAATATTGTTTGTGCCCAATATTGCCTATGCTTAAGATAATACACCTATGGTAAACTGTTTTTTGCATGAGTATTCCAAATCACATTCTCGACCAATTAAATAGCCAAGCTGACTTAATCAGTATCATTGGGCGTCATACGACGCTTAAACGTGCTGGTAGTGAGTTTAAAGGCTGCTGTCCATTTCATGGCGAAAAGTCGCCCTCTTTTTATGTCAATCCACAAAAAAACATCTATCACTGCTTTGGCTGTAGCGTCGGCGGTAATGCCATCAGTTTTTTACGCGATTATGAAAACTTAACTTTTATTGAAGCGGTTAATGAGCTATCAAAGCAGACGGGCATCGAAGTCCCAAAAGAAGAGCAACAAAACGTCAGCTACCAGCGCCGTGCACCAAAACCGATTGCACCACCGCCAACACCTAATCCGACTATCGACGCTAAAAGTCCTGCTCAAGCAATTAATGCGCCTTCTATTAACGCTACTTCGGCTATTCAGCAACAAAACCAGTACGGCGATACCGATCAGCCCGTTTATCACGACAGTAGCAACGGCTACGATGAGTATCCACCGCTAGATGCTTACGACTCAGCGTCTTATCCAGAAGATTCTTATGGCGCAGACTACCAAGATGATAATAGCTATCCGCCAGCATGGTTGACAGGTGGCGATACTGACGCTGCGGCATTGTACGATGATCATAGCGTTTCCGATAAAGACGGTAACCTGTATGAGCTGTTAGAGCAAATCCAGCAGTTTTATCAGCACAATCTCACCCTTCATCCGCATGCTAAGCACTATTTTTTATCGCGTGGCATCACCGAAGACATCTTTGAGACCTTTGGTTTAGGCTATGCGCCCTTTGGGTGGCAGCATCTTGAGCATCAGTTTCCACAAGATATTGAAGGGCTAAAGGCGCTTGGTTTGGTGCGCCAATCAGAGTCAGGGCGCGACTATGATCTACTCCGTGATCGGGTCATTTTCCCGATTCGAGACAATCAAGGACGCACCATTGGTTTTGGTGGGCGGGCGCTCGATGATGAGGTAAAACCCAAATATATCAACTCCTCTGACTCACCCGTTTTTCATAAACAGCATGTGCTGTATGGCTATTATGAATCACGCCAACAACGTGCCGACAGCTGGCTGGTGGTCGAAGGCTATATGGATGTGATTGCCCTTTACCAAGCGGGTATTTATGGCGCTATTGCTTCCATGGGTACGGCGATAAATGAAAGCCAAATCTCACGACTTTTAACATTAAACCCTACCCTAACCTTGAGCTTTGATGGCGATAGCGCGGGACAAAAAGCGGCTTGGCGTACCCTTGAAGTGGCTTTGCCAGTACTGGCTGATGACAAAGAGTTGCGGTTTTTGACCCTACCAAATAATCATGATCCTGATACGTTTATTAAGAGTCAGGGCGGCGATGCCATGCGTGAGCAAATCGCGAATGCCATGCCATTGTCACAGTATATTTTTGCCTATTTAAGCGAGCGTTACGATTTAACCTTGGCAGAAGGCAAAGCCAAGCTCATGTCGCAAGTACGTGCCTTGACCACTGCATTACCTAAAGGCAGTAGCTTTCGCTATTTGCTGAACAATGACGTCTATCAGAAGCTGGGTGGTAAACGTAGCCAAAATATCGAAGCCAAAGATGCGCTGCTAGATTTTGATGGTGACATGACCATCAGTCAGCAATTGCAACTTTGTTTTTTGTTTCAGCCACGCGCCTTAATTGAAGACCCTATCGAAGCCATTTGGCAGCAGGCAGGTATTATTGATTTACAGCTGCCAGCACACATCAAGCAAAAAGCCGCGCCTGACATCTTGCGTCCGCTTGCTTGGGAAGATTTGCAAGATATCGCCTTGCTGGATATCGTTAGCACCATCAAACGCTGCCTGAATCATTTACCCAAAGATGCCAACGCCGCCGCACACTTTATATTGTCTAATGTCAAGCCAATCACCCAAGAGACACTTAGCCGTAGCTGGGGCGGATTTTATAAGACATTAATTGGCAGAAATATTTTGAGCTTGGATGAGTTGATCGAAAACTTGGTGATGCAGTTGCTCAAGTTACATCTGCAAAAAAAGATGCAAGAGCTCATCAAAAATCCTGATCATATCAAGCTGGCGATTGTCCGTAAGCAGTCGCAATTATTAAATGATTGGTTACGCGCGCAGCAAGCTGAGCAGTCAGCGCAGATGGTTACCGTCAAATCTTAACGTTTGCCATTATTTTTGCTAAAAAATCTCCAACCCTTTAAAAGTATAGCGGCTGCCCCCACTACTAATGATTATGCCCAATAGCATGTATTGCCATTTAATCATTTGGCTGATATAAAATAATCAGTAAGAAATGGTCGGTAGATATCACTACCTCGTGCTTGATTACGCTGGTGTGTGTTAAACTGTGTCGCTAACTATTTATAGCCCGATTTAATAGATGGCGATAAATCCGCCTCCTTAAGCACAAATTTTAGATATTATTTTGAAGTATCCGTTTTTAGGGACCGTTATTTTTATATATTATTTTTTAGATAATGTTATCTTGAAGACTTTTTAGCGTTACTAATTTCTAGCAGTTTTTTAGCATTGTAATTGTAGTATTTTGAGCCTTTATTCATATCCACTC
Organism: Psychrobacter sp. AOP30-A2-5; assembly: GCF_052378115.1. Classification (NCBI taxonomy): domain Bacteria; kingdom Pseudomonadati; phylum Pseudomonadota; class Gammaproteobacteria; order Moraxellales; family Moraxellaceae; genus Psychrobacter; species Psychrobacter sp. AOP30-A2-5. The sequence goes on from NZ_JBQSXK010000009.1 coordinate 71,367, forward strand.
ATTTTTGTTATTATTGACAACCTTTACGCCATATTTTGATGAATCGATTGATTATATCAACGCACCCCGTAAGCGATAGCGAGTCACAATATAAAAATGTCCGATACAAGCAAGCGAGTATTTATGAACGATAAGTCAGTTTCTAAGTCCACATCTCAACTGGCCACCTTAATCCAAATGGGTAAAGAGCAAGGGTATTTGACCTATGCTGAGGTGAATGACCAACTGCCCGACTCTATTACTGAAAGTGATCAGATTGAAGATATCGTGCAAATGCTAACGGACGTTGGCATTAAAATTTTTGAATCTGCGCCCGACGCCGATGACATCTTGATGAACGATGATTCAAGCGATGATGACATGGCAGCCGATGAGGCAGCAGCGGTTTTGGCTTCGGTCGAGACTGAGCCTGGTCGTACCACTGACCCTGTACGTATGTATATGCGTGAAATGGGTACGGTTGACCTCTTAACCCGTGAAGGCGAGATTGCCATTGCTAAGCGTATCGAAGAAGGTATTCGTGACGTGCAGCATGCCATGTCTTACTGGCCGGGTACGGTACAGTTCGTCCTTGATGAGTACCAAAAAGTCCAAGATGGCGAGAAAAAATTGTCTGACGTCATCACAGGTTTTTTAGACCCTGAAACCGAAGAAGACAAAATCGCCGCCCAAGAAGCAAAAGAAGCGGCGAAAGAAGAACGCGAGCGTATTAAAGAAGAAAAAGAGAATCCGCCAGTTATCAAACCAAAAGCCAATGCCAAAGCTGCGCTTGACGATGATGACGAGGACGATGAAGTCGAAGTTGAAGAAGAAGCCGAAGAAGAAACCGGCGGTATCGATCCAGAAGAAGTACGCTTACGTCTAGAAGAGATTGAACACTTATTTATCAAAGCCAAACAAGCCTTGCTTGATTATGGCCGTGGTAGCGTAGAAGCAGATGCTGCTTATGCCCTACTTGCCGAACGCTTTATGATGCTAAAGCTGAACAATCGCTTGTCAGACCAAGTGATGGCTATCATGCATGACGTCTATGACGATGTGCGTAAGCAAGAGCGTCAAATCATGCGTTTGGTGATTCGCCGTGGTCGTATGCCGCGTGATGAATTCCGTAAAACTTTCCCTAGCAATGAAACCAACGTTGATTGGCTCATTGAGCGTATTAAAGGCAAGCCTGCTTTTGCAGGTACGCTAGAAAAAGTCGCTGACGATGTGATTTTACTACAACGTAAAATTCGTGATTACGAGCAGCAGCTCGATATGAAAATCCACGACATGAAAGACGTCGCCCGTCGTATGGCGGTTGGCGAAGCAAAAGCGCGCCGTGCCAAAAAAGAGATGGTCGAAGCTAACTTGCGTCTGGTAATTTCTATCGCTAAGAAATATACCAACCGTGGTCTACAGTTCTTGGACTTAATCCAAGAAGGTAATATTGGTCTGATGAAAGCGGTTGATAAATTTGAATACCGCCGTGGTTATAAATTCTCAACCTATGCCACGTGGTGGATTCGTCAGGCGATTACCCGCTCTATCGCTGACCAAGCGCGCACGATTCGTATCCCTGTGCATATGATTGAGACCATTAACAAGATAAACCGTGTCTCACGTCAATTGCTACAAGAAATGGGCCGCGAGCCAACGCCTGAGGAATTAGGCGAACGCTTAGAGATGGACGAAGTTAAAGTCCGTAAAGTGCTAAAAATTGCCAAAGAGCCTATCTCTATGGAGACGCCAATCGGTGATGATGAAGACTCGCACCTAGGCGACTTTATCGAAGATGGTACGATTTCAAGCCCTGTCGATGATGCGACCGCAGCTGGCCTGCGTGAAGCGACGCGTGATGTATTAGGCAACTTGACTGAGCGTGAAGCACGTGTCTTAAAAATGCGCTTTGGTATCGATATGCCAACCGACCATACGTTAGAAGAAGTTGGTAAGCAGTTTGATGTAACGCGTGAGCGTATTCGTCAGATTGAGGCAAAAGCATTACGTAAATTGCGTCATCCTTCACGTTCTGAGCATTTACGCTCATTCCTTGAAAATGACTAATTTAAATAGTATGTGCTAAGCACATCTTATTACGCCTAGTGGCAAACCAAAAAAGCTGAGTATATCTCAGCTTTTTTGTGCCATCGATTTGATGGCTCGAGTGCTATAACTACATGTCTTCATCAAGGAATACAAGAACGAGCTTGCAATGGCACTATACAATATATATGATTCGTATACATTTCATATACTAGGTAAAATAATGGGTATTGTTAAGATTGATGATGCGCTACACGAAGAGCTTCGTAAAGCCAGTGCGGTAATGGTACGTTCGATTAACGCGCAGGCAGAGTATTGGATAAAGATAGGTATGTTGGCCGAGGCCAATCCTCACGCATCTTATACCGATATCATCAGCGAGCAGTTAAAACGAGCAGATGTTAATATAGGAAATCTTATCGATGGCTAAAATCGCGCTAAAAACACCTGAAGAATTGGCCATCATGCGCGAGTCTGGACGCTTATTGGCATCGGTTTTTGCTTACCTAGATACGCACATGGTCGCTGGCATCTCCACAATGACTGTCAATGATTTAGTCGAGCGCTATATTGTGGATGTTTTGCAGGCGCGACCTGCCAGCAAAGGTCAATACGGCTACCAATACGTGCTCAATACTTCTGTCAATCAAGTGGTTTGTCATGGTGTACCCTCAAGCAATCAAGTCCTAAAATCAGGCGACATCATCAATGTAGACATTACTTTAGAAAAAGGCAGCTTTATTGCCGATTCTAGCAAAATGTATATGATTGGCGATGTGATGCCCTTAACAAAACGCCTCGTCGATAACACTTATGAGGCCATGTGGGCAGGTATCCGTGTGGTCAAGCCGGGCGCAACGCTCGGCGATGTTGGGCATGCCATTCAAAGCCATGCCGAACAGCACGGTTACTCTGTCGTTAGAGAATACTGCGGGCATGGTATCGGTCGCGAAATGCACGAACAGCCTGAAGTTTTACATTATGGTCGCGCTGGTGCAGGCTTGGTTCTAGAACAAGGCATGACCTTTACTATTGAGCCAATGATTAATCAAGGCAAAGCCAAAGTAAAAATGAAAAAAGACGGCTGGACGGTGGTGACTGCAGACAAAAAGCTTTCTGCCCAATGGGAGCATACCATCGCGGTGACTGCCGATGGTTATGAAGTGCTGACGCTGCGTGAAGAAGAGACCCTTTAAAGCGTGCTTACCGTTCCCCTTGCTGCTGCGCAATACAAAAGTGATTTGAGTATTTAAGTATCATCTTATTATTGCCATATTGGTAACTACTGATATGATAGGTCGCGATGATTTGAGTATACGCTGATTGATACCTCTGTCATCGCTTTTTTATACATGCCATCGATAGGAAACCGACATGATTGTCCGGCAAACCCCAAACGCCCTCAAGATACTTTTTACCCTGCACGGCTCTGTCATTCCAAAAATTTATCCGCAAATTTTGCTGATCGCGCTTCTCAGCACACTTATAACAATTATTCAGCACTGGCTTCCTGACTCTTTTCCTTATTATGGTATGGCTCCTTTTACCTTGCTAGGAATCGCGTTGTCGCTATTTCTTGGATTTCGCAACAATGCCAGTTATCAACGCTGGTGGGAAGCTCGAGGGCTTTGGGGTCAGTTGGTATATGATGCGCGTAGCTTAACCCGTCAAGTGCTTTCTTTTATAGATACTGATACCGAGAATGGGCACGAGACTGGGCGAACGATGGTTTACCTGACCATTGCTTTTGCGCATGCTGTGCGCCATCGCCTGCGCGGCTCGTCACCTTGGCATGATGTCGAGCCTTTTGTCGCATCGAAACACCATGATAGTATGCGCCAAGCGCGCAACCTACCTGATTACATCATGCGCCTCATGGGTAAGCAGCTCGGCGACATTCGGCGTCAAGGACTGGTGTCAGAGCAAGTCATACAGAACATGGACGAGCGCCTGACGTCTATGACCATTGTATTGGCGGCCTGCGAGCGCATTCATAATACACCGCTGCCGTTTGCTTATATGCTGCTGGTCCATCGCACGACCTATCTGTATTGCATCATGTTGCCTTTTGGCTTGGTGGCCTCGCTCGGTTGGGTGACCCCACTGATTTGTGCCGTGATCGCTTATACCTTTTTTGGTTTGGATGCCCTCAGTGAAGAGCTAGAAGAGCCTTTCGGCTTAGCCGCCAACAAACTACCCCTGACTGCATTGTCGCGTACTATCGAGATTAATCTGCGAGAAGCACTAGAAGAGGCAGATATTCCGCCTGAGATCACTCCTATCAATGGCTATTTGCCATAGCCTCTTAGCTGAATGATTATAAAGCATAAATTAATCAATGCTAAATGAGACAGTGTCCCATAAACATGTTGCCTTAATTTATAAGATATTTTTTAATATCCTACCGTCGGGTAGCTAAATAATATAGGCAATCGTAGAGCGTTTATGAATAAAAAATACATTTGAAAATAGTGATTTCTTTCACCATTCTCGTGGTACTTGATCAGCTTAATAAAAGGTAAAAACTTGCCTATTTACGCTTGTAAGACAACCTTTATTCATGGTTTTTTGCGCATCACTTGCTAATGATAACTGAATTCGTCTACCATAGAGCCGATTGCTTAAGTACGAGCAGTTTAAACTTATATAAACTTTATATTTATTTCTGAAAAATAAACCTTGTCGGGGTGCTTTGATTTTTGATGCTTTAACTACAATTCAAAATCATGGCTGAGAGTTACCCGCGAACCTGATGCAGTTAGCACTGACGTAGGAAACAAGCGTGACATTTTATAGCACACCTCTTAAGCATACATTGCTAAGCAAGCCTTGCCAGTTTATTCATATAATCTGGTAAGGTTTTTTTGTGCCTGCTCACTGATCACCTCCTACTCTTTGCTTACTCGCATTTTATAACAGTAAGTGAACACTATGAACTACCAAACATTACGCCACCATTGCCCCACATGGGATGACTACATTCAGCATGATTTTGTCAAACAGCTAACAGCAGGTACGCTCGCCCCTGACAGCTTTCGTCACTATCTTGTGCAAGACTATTTATATCTTATTCACTATACCCGTGTGATGGCGTTGAGCGTGTATAGGAGTGATACGCTGGCACAAATGCGAGTCGGTCAAGCAGGCATCAATGCCATGCTAGATATGGAAATTGGCATGTATCTCGATTTATGTCATGAGTGGGACATCCCACTTAAAGAAGTAGAAAGCGCTTCTGAATCTGCCGTGACTATTGCCTATAGCCGCTACCTATTGGACGCTGCCATGTCAGGCTCATTAGCTGAGCTTTATGCGGCAATTGCTCCTTGTTTGATGGGCTATGGCGAAATTGGCAAACGCATTAAAGAACAAGGTTTTGTCGCGGACAATCCTTACCAGCCATGGATTGATGTCTTTGCCAGTGACGAATTTCAAGCGATTACCGCGCAGAATGAAGCGCAGATTAATACGCTACTAGCACAGGCTAACCCCGCTCAGGCAGACAAATTCCAACAGTTATTTAATACTGCTTCACGTATGGAAGTGAATTTTTGGCAACAAGCGCTTGATCTGTCCTAGCCCTATGCAAAGTGCTAGCTTTATGGCAAATACTTTTATATACCATATTTATTATAAATAAAATTTAACTTAACCCTAAACATAATAATGGACACACTCAAGGAGAAACATCATGGCAGCATTTGATGAACATGCAAGCGCGTATGACAGCTGGTTTTTTGACAACCAAAACTTACTGACCAGTGAGCTAAAGCTGGTCGCGCATTTCTTAGATAAGGATAGTGAGATATTGTCTATCGGCTGCGGTAGTGGACTGTTTGAGTCACTATTGGCGCAGGATTATGATATCCATATCAGGCACGGCATTGAGCCTTCTAAAGACATGGCTGAAATCGCTAAAAAGCGCGGCTTACAAGTGGATATTAGTCCTGCCGAGACTTGCGATATTGAGCCAAATAAGTTTGATATCATCATGTTTAACGGCAGTGTCAGCTACATCAACGATTTGGATATCTGTATTAAAAAGGCATTTGATGCCTTAAAAACCGGCGGCAAATTGATTGTTATCGATGTGCCAAAAGAAAGCGGTTTTGCCAGCTTATATAATTTGGCCAGCTCATTAAATACTTGGGAGCATCCGCTACTTGCGCATATCTCTCCTGCTGATCCCTATCCTATTGAGCTGGTTAAATCAGCAAATTGGCGCACCTCTGATGAAAAAATCGCGCTGATGCAAGCCAATGGTTTCGTCGATTTTGAGTATGCGCAGACCTTACTGACCCATCCTATGTATGCCAATGACAAGGTGCAAGAAGTCATCGAAGGCTATGACCGTGGGGATTATGTCGCTGTTTGTGCTTATAAAAAATGAGCTGATATGTGTATTAACATTTGATTATCATGGATGACTGAGCAAAATTTATGACAGATCACAGTGATCCATAGCATACTGTCATTGCCATTTTAGCACTTGAATTATAAGTTTAGTGCCACTATAAATGGTGAATAAAGCTCTTATGCTAATAGCTAACATTTAATAAAGCGAGGCACACATCATGACTGACGATCCAAAAGACAGCACCAATCAAAACAACAACCAAGCACCAGCAAATGAAAAATCAGTAAAAATGACCAACCTAACGCCCAATCAAGGTGTGATCACAGGCAAAAGGACGGATATTCAAAATCCTGAGCTCTGGGACTTTCCAATGAACTATCCACTTAGCATCATTGGTCATGAAGGCGAGCGTGAGAACTTACTCAATGAAGTGAAGCTTATTTTGGGCAGTCAGTTCCCTGATTTCGATTTGGCCTCGATAGAAGTGAAACCGTCTAAAACGGGTCGCTTCCATTCAGCACGGGTCAATCTATATCTTACAGCAGCCGATCAGGTCAATGTACTGTATGCCTCACTCGACGCTGCCAAAACAGTCCGTTTGGTCGTATAAACAGATAATTGTCGTTTAAAAAAAGCCAGCTGCTTTTCCGTCGAAATCGTCACTCGCTATTAATCACATACGGGTGGCGATTTTTTGTGGTTTGCTGTACAATCTGCGCCCTCATGATTATTGTTCTATATCCCCTTATTGGTGGGTCATTTACTCGCGAATGAAAAGCAAATGATCCTACGATTTTTACAAAAAACTTATTATTTGAGTCAATCGCGTCTAACCCTTACCCCATCGTCCTTTGCTAAAATTCGGACACAGCACAACCTCACAGCAACATAGTTTGATGCTAAAATCAATATAGTATTTTCAAAATTTTCCCGCTATATTGTGCCTACCTACTAACAAATACGCTATATGTAGTACTCAGTGAATTTAATTGTCACTATGAGTAGCGGTAGATTTTTGCCTAAAAAAACACCTATCGCGGCGCAAGCATCGTAGCATTATAAAGAATGCCTGCCGTTTACTGACTGTGCAGCATCACTATAAGCAACATTATAAATAATTACCAAGTTATCAACTTAAGAGGGCAACATGACACACATCGACAAAATCAAAGTGACCAAACGTGACGGACGATTAGAGCTTATTGATTTGGATAAAATTCATAAGGTAATCGAGTGGGCAGCTCACAATTTGGATAATGTGTCTGTGTCGCAAGTTGAGCTAAAGTCGCACATTCAGTTTTATGAAGGTATCAAGACTCGCGATATTCACGAGACCATCATCAAGTCAGCAGCAGATCTTATCTCTGAAGATACGCCTGATTATCAGTATTTGGCTGCGCGTTTGGCGATTTTCCATCTGCGTAAAATTGCTTACAATAAATTCACCCCGCCGCACCTTTATGATCATGTCAAAAAACTGACCGACGCTGGTAAATACGATCAGCATATCCTAGCTGATTATAGCCGTGCTGAGTTTGATGAATTAGAAGCATATCTTGATCACTGGCGCGATATGAACCTTGCTTATGCCGCTGTTGAGCAAATGGCAGGTAAATACCTCGTCCAAGACCGTGTCAACAAGACCGTCTTTGAAAGCCCGCAGTTCTTGTACATGCTGGTTGGTATGTGTTTGTTTAGCCGTTATGACAAATCAGATCGTTTGGACTACGTAAAGCGTTTTTACGATGCGACGTCGCAATTCAAAATCTCGCTACCAACACCTATTATGGCAGGAGTGCGTACCCCATCGCGTCAGTTTAGCTCATGCGTATTGATCGAATGTGGTGATAGCCTAGATTCTATCAACGCGACCACCAGCGCCATCGTACGCTATGTGTCACAGCGTGCTGGTATCGGCATCAACGCGGGTCGCATCCGCGCCCTTGGTAGCCCTATTCGTGGCGGCGAAGCACAGCATACCGGTTGTATCCCATTCTATAAACTGTTTCAGACAGCTGTTAAATGCTGCTCACAAGGCGGCGTCCGTGGCGGTGCAGCGACGTTGTTTTACCCATTGTGGCATTTAGAAGTTGAGTCATTATTGGTACTTAAAAACAACCGCGGCGTGGAAGACAACCGTGTGCGTCATATGGATTACGGCGTACAGCTAAATAAAACGATGTACACGCGCCTCATCAAAGGTCAAGACATCTCGCTATTCTCACCAGGTGACACGCCGGGCTTGTATGATGCGTTCTTTGAAGATCAAGACAAATTCGAAGAGCTATACACCAAGTACGAAAATGACCCAAGCATTCGTAGCCGTCAAATCCCAGCCGCTGATTTGTTCAGCCTAATGATGCAAGAACGTGCGAGCACGGGTCGTATCTACATCCAAAACGTCGATCATTGCAATACGCATAGCCCATTTGACCCAACGGTTGCGCCGATTCGTCAGTCAAACCTATGTATGGAAATTGCCCTACCGACCAAGCCACTTGATAATATCAATGACGAAGAAGGCGAAATCGCGCTTTGTACGCTATCAGCGGTCAACTTGGGTAAAGTCGACAACGTCAGCGACATCGAAGAACCAGCTGAGCTAATCGTCCGTGCGCTTGATGCCCTGCTTGATTATCAAGACTATCCAGTTAAAGCGGCTCAAAATGGCAGCATGCGTCGTCGTACACTCGGTGTGGGCGTTATTAACTATGCGTATTACCTTGCTAAGAATGGCGTGCGCTATTCAGACGACTCAGCATTGGGTCTCACCCATCAAACATTTGAAGCGTTGCAATTTTATCTCTTGAAAGCGTCAAACAAATTGGCAAAAGAGCAAGGCGCTTGCCCTGCGTTCAATGAGACGACGTACTCGCAAGGTATCTTGCCGATTGATACGTACAAAAAAGATTTGGATAAAATCTGCCAAGAGCCGCTACATCTCGATTGGGAAACCCTACGTACTGAAATCACCACTCACGGTCTGCGCAACTCTACCCTAACCGCCTTGATGCCGTCTGAGACCTCTAGTCAGATCGCCAACGCGACCAACGGTATCGAGCCACCACGTGGTTTGGTGTCTATCAAAGCGTCAAAGGACGGCATCCTAAAGCAAGTCGTGCCTGAGATTGATAAGCTAAAAAATCAGTATGAGCTACTATGGCAAATGCCAAACAATGACGGTTACCTACGGCTGGTCGCTGTCATGCAGAAATTCGTCGATCAAAGTATCTCTGCCAATACCAACTACGATCCCGTTCGTTATGAAGGCGGTCGTGTACCAATGAAGATATTGCTTAAGGATTTACTAAACGCGTATAAGCTTGGCGTGAAGACGTTGTATTATCACAACACCCGTGATGGTGCGAACGATGCCCAAGCGGATATGGAAGATGATTGTGCTGGCGGTGCATGTAAGATTTAGGCTAGAAATATTGGAAATACTATCCTGTTACTTTTAAAAACTATAGGTGACAGGATATTTACTATACCGATCTTAGCTTTTTAGCCAGTTTTAATAGTATGGAGTATTATTTTGGACATTCGGATCATTCCGAGCAACTATGTAGCTCTAGCTTCAGATATCTCCGTAATTATGTCTTTTATTAGCTTAGCTATTTCTATATTCTTATTTCTTGAAGCTAGGAAGATATATAAACTATTTATCGGAAAGGCTAGGATTCCAGAAATCAATAAATCTTTAAAAAAGATCTATCCAGACGTATCAGAAAAAATGAATGATTTTGAAAACAACAAAGAATATATATTTACAGAGTTTTTAAATGCTAAAAGCCTTGTTGAGAGTCTGGAAAAAAAGCTCACTGAGGATTCACACAAAAAAAAGTGTAGAAATTTTGTACTTATGTTTACTACTAAAAAATATTTTTTCTATTATCGCAAAAAAATAGAATTTACAGACAAAGAATCTTGGTTGTTGTTGAGAGAACTATCTGCCCTAGTTGTTACTCTTTCAGAATTAGAGAAAGATTTAAAATGGAAATGAATACTATGGATACTGTATCTAAATTTGAAAATCTAATTAATATTTTAATACAACAAACTAACTCTAATACAATTAGATGGAATATAGGAATACCCCCTAAAAATTTATCTTATGGCACAGATGATTTCTTCCCATTATTTCTTTATACAGAATACCAATCTCAATCCCTAGGCTTATATTTAAGAAGATATAGATACTATCATGATGAATCTGAATATAGCTGGTGTGAAGATACAGTGTTTTGTATCATTAAAGATGATTACATTGTATACAAATATGAAAAGAACTCTCCAGCACTATTAGATTTATTCGATAAAGCAAGTCAGCAAGTATCTGGTATTGACAATTTGTTTAAATAAATATGCTTGTTTAAACATTATTTATATTTTTTGTAGGATATTCCCAGCGCAGTGATAGCATGGAAATTACGTTTGGCGCACCCTACAAAATACGCGTAAATAGATTAACAATTAAGACCTAATTTTCGTGCTAATATTGTCTCTATATTTAGAGCTTAATATTAGCGGAGAATGAATCATGCAACCAATATTTGCGACACAGACAGCCAGTATCTCAGAGCTGAAAAACAACCCTTCGGCACTGATTAAACAGTCAGACGGTGAGTCTATTGCTATCTTAAACCACAATAAACCAGTGGCTTATTTAGTCTCAACAGACGTCTTTGAACGCATGATGGAAGCAATGGACGACATGGCATTAAGCCAAACTATTAGCTCACGGATGAATGACGGGCAAAAACCTGTAAAGGTAACGTTGGATGACCTATAATCTTGAGTTTCACCCTTTAGCGTTAAAAGAATGGAAAAAGTTAGCACCCAGTATTCAGCAGCAGTTTAAGAAAAAGTTACAGCAGCGCTTATTAAATCCTCGTGTTCCTGCTTCACAGTTATCAGGTCATAATGATACTTATAAAATCAAACTACGCACCATAGGCTATCGTTTGGTGTATACCGTTAAAGATGATGTGGTCGTGGTTTATGTATTAGCAGTAGGCAAAAGAGAGAATAACAAAGTATATGATGCGCTTGCGACACGCCACCCCTAATTAAAACACAGACAGAATAAAAATAACGGAGGTCATAGAGTGCAATATACCGCAATCATCAAAGACGGTGGTTTGTTTATCCCTAACGTATTTTCAGACCTAAACGATGGTGACTCGCATATCGTACAAGTGGAAGTCGACATCGCAGACGTCCGTGAGCAATTAGGCGAAGGCACAGCAGCAAAACCAGAAGCATTAAAGAAAGTCACCACAAAAGTATTGAAAAAACCAATAAAGAGAACGACTAAAAAAGACGTACAGAAAGAAATGCATCAACTATCAGATGATGATGGCTTGAGTGCGCTGCGTAAGAGTGCGATCGATGAATTGGAAGGTTTGGACGATAGTGAGCTAAGTGAGATATTTAAAGCGTATATGAATGATGGACAGACGCCAGAACAGATATCTTTAGAGCACTTGTAATACAATCCCATCCAATCAAACCAAATCTAGTCAAAACCCTATAACTTAATAACCATATCAATGATAAAGGCAGTCTCATGACTTATTCGATTTTTTCCCAAACGCCAAACAATGCGCTAACAGAGCCGATGTTTTTTGGTAATCCGGTCAACGTGGCGCGTTACGACCAACAAAAGCACCCTATCTTTGAGCAATTGATTGAAAAGCAACTGTCGTTCTTTTGGCGTCCAGAAGAAGTCGATGTATCACGTGATCGTATGGACTATGGCAATTTGTCCTCACACGAACAGCATATTTTTATCAGTAACCTAAAGTATCAAACGCTACTCGACTCTATCCAAGGTCGCAGCCCAAACGTCGTACTACTGCCATTGGTATCGATTCCTGAGCTTGAGACGTGGATTGAGACGTGGACGTTTTCTGAGACCATTCACTCGCGCAGCTATACCCATATCATTCGCAATATTATCAATGACCCTGCTATCGTCTTTGATGACATCATGCAAAACGATCATATCCTAGAGCGCGCCGCAGACATCGCCAAGTACTACGATGACTTATATTATAACTCATCGCTATATAACCTATACGGTGCAGGCACGCACACGATCAATGGTAAGCAAATTACTGTCGATTTAAAATCGCTGAAAAAGCAGCTTTACTTGTGCTTGATGGCAGTCAACGTCTTAGAAGCCATTCGCTTTTATGTGTCATTCGCTTGCTCATTTGCCTTTGCTGAGCGTAAGCTAATGGAAGGTAATGCCAAGATTATTAAATTGATTGCTCGTGATGAGGCGCTACATTTAACGGGCACTCAGCATATTCTTAACCTCATGCGCATCGGTCGTGATGATCCTGAGATGGTCGACATTGCCAAAGAGTGCTATGAAGAAAGCATCGAGATATTCCGTAAAGCGGCTGAGCAAGAAAAAGAATGGGCAGGCTATCTATTCAAAGACGGCTCAATGATTGGTCTCAATAAAGACATTCTTTGCCAATATATTGAATACATCACCAATTTACGTATGGAAGCGGTTGGCTTGCCAGTCGCATTCCCGAATTCTAAATCAAACCCAATCCCGTGGATTAACACATGGTTGTCATCTGACAACGTACAAGTTGCCCCGCAAGAGACGGAAATCAGCTCATACTTGGTTGGTCAAATTGATTCAGATTTATCAGACAGTGATTTTGATGATTTTGAACTTTAGAGCTTATGTGTTCATTTAAAAAATAGTTTTTGAAAGATTATTGTTTAGAAAGTACAGAATGATAGGGAAACAAACAGGATAAGACTATGACTTGGGTAATGACGAGTAAAAAGCAATTTTACTTGCATGATGACGAAAGCTTGCTTGATGGATTGCTACGCACCGGACATGATATCAATTATCAATGTAAGGAAGGCTATTGTGGCAGTTGCCGCATCAAGCGTATCGCCAGCTCACACGTCATTGACTATCCGTTTGCGCCCCTTGCCATGATTGATGAAGACGAGATCCTACCCTGCTGTTGTCGTGTGCAGGGGGTGATTTACATTAATCACGAGCCTACTATAGAGTAATATTAACCAAAATAGTGCTAAAAAAGTCGAAACAAAAAGCGCGTTATCTTCAAGATAACGCGCTTTTTTACTGTCTATAAATTGTTCAAGCCATTTTGATTAAGCTTATTTTGCTTAAGTTTTAGGTGATGAAGAGTGACCTTATAAGGGTGCACCATCTCTTTCAAACAGCTGCAACAGCTCTTCACGCATACGGTCACGCTCGGCTTCTGACATCATCGGTACGTCTTGTCTCTCACCTTGTAGATTTGGATCTTCTATACCACCAACATTTTCATCAAGAATCACAACCGGACGTTCCATCGGCTCTTGTGCTGGACGCTCTTCTAACAGTATTTTGACTTGCGCATTTTTACCACGGCGTAATATTTGCGCATTCAGCGTGGTATTCGGTGCTTTACGAGCGACATACTGAATCAAGGTATTGGCATCCGTCATCTCAACGCCGTCAATCGTCAAAATAATATCGCCGATACGCAGACCACTCTTAGCAGCAGGACTCTTAGGAACGACATTAAGCACTTCTACCCCAGTCGAGGTTTCAAGCTGCGTTGGGTCACGTAGCTGTGACTGTATCTCAATCCCCAACCAACCACGGCTCACCTTACCATCTTTGATAATGGCGTTCATCACTTGCTCAACGATAGCGGTAGGAATAGCAAAACCGATACCCATAGAGCCGCCAGAGCGTGAGTAAATGGCCGTATTAATACCAATTAATTCACCAAAAGCGTCAACGAGTGCGCCGCCCGAATTACCTGGGTTAATCGCTGCATCGGTCTGGATAAAGTCTTCAAACTTGTTGACCCCAAGCCCAGTACGTCCTGTCGCTGAGATAATTCCTTGCGTTACCGTTTGACCGACACCGAACGGATTACCAATCGCTAATGCAACATCACCAACTCGGATAGGTTCTTTACGGAAACCAAGTGGTGCCAAACCGGTCATATCTACTTTAATCACTGCCAAATCACTGTCTGGATCTGTACCAACGATTCTAGCGCGGCTCTTACGACCATCATTAAAGGCGACCGTAATTTCATCGGCTTTTTCGATCACATGGGCATTGGTCACGATATAGCCATCTTCTGAGACAATCACCCCAGAGCCTAAATTGGTATTGCCCTGCTCTTCTGACGGTGCACCATGGAACTCAAAAAAGCGGCGCAACACAGGATCATTCATATAAGGATGCTCTGCCATCGTTTGCGTGGTGTAGATATTCACGACTGATTGTGAGGCGCGAGCAACCGCATTATGATAAGAAGAAATCGCTGCGGGTGTATCAGAAACAGGTGCTGACGCTTGCTGCTCAGCAGGTGTGGTTCTGGGCGGCTCCCATGCCTGCTCTGATGCCGTCTTCATACTCGCAAACAACCAAATAAATGCGGCAATCACGACTAGCAATAAAACCCAAGGTAACCATTTTAATACAGACGCCTTGCTGCTGGTTTTCCGAGATGACGACATATAAAACCTCTATAAATTTGATACAAACAGACGAAGATGAATAAGGTGAGAAACATGGTGTATATTAGGACGCATTGAGCAGCATTTATCAAATGTTCACAGCCCACTAGATGGTTGTTTTTTTGCACTATCTATACGACAAGCTTACATGTATAAATTATAACCGCCAATACTACCCAGTTGTAACGTATCGTGTACCATTTCAGTGAGTAGGGTTGTCTATCCTACTGTAGCAACATGTTAAAATACTCATTATCAAAAGCCACATCTTAGCTATAAATGCTTGCCCCACTGAATCAATTATAAGGGAATACCATGACCACACACAATATCTCAACCGAGCCCTCAAATACCGCCATTACCGTTCAAGCACTGACCACATTCTGTGATGACTATTTATCAGCAGATGCTTTTAAAGATTATGCCCCTAATGGTTTACAAGTAGATGGGGGTCGACCTATCAAGCGCATCGTCACTGGTGTAACGGCTTGTGAGGCGTTGATTGATGCGGCGATTGCTGACAATGCAGACGCCATTATGGTGCATCATGGTTATTTTTGGAAAGGCGAACCTGCCCCCATCACTGGTATGAAAGGTCAGCGTATCCGTAAACTTATGCAGCATGGTATCTCTTTGATTGGTTATCATCTGCCGCTCGATGCCCATCCCATCATTGGTAATAATGCCAAGCTGGCTGAGGCATTAAATATGACCGTTATCGGCGCTTTATACCCTAGTGAGTCGCATCCCGTTGGTAATATCGCCACTTGTACCCCGCAAAATGCTCAAAGCCTCATTACTCACATTACTCAGACGCTAGGACGATTGCCATTGCATATCTCTGCCAATTATAGCGCACCGAATAGTACAAGCGCTCATATCGATAATAACAGAATTATCGAACACGTGGGCATTTGTACGGGCGGCGCACAAGATATGATCGAACAAGCTGCATTGATGGGCTGTGACGCCTTTATCTCTGGCGAAATATCAGAACGTACCACCCATATTGCCCGTGAGCTGGGCATTGATTATTTCGCTTGTGGACATCACGCGACAGAACGCGGCGGTATTCAAGCACTCGGTCACATAGTTTCTCAAGCATTTGGCATACCCGTGACCTTTGTGGATATTGATAATCCTGCTTAGACTATGCCCTCAACTCTACTCATAGCTATCTAAATTTAGAATGATTTTCAGAAAACAAGGCTAATCATAATCAGTATGGTTGCCCAGTATGAATGATTTTTGCGGCTCCAATTTTCAATAGTGTATCAATAATAATGGCCTTTTTAACCGTCTATAGCCCAATTGTTAAGTTTTATCGCTAATTTCTTAACCACACTTGAATAATCCAAGGAATATCCGCATATTAATATCCGAAGAAAGAATGTCTTGTCATGAGGCTTCCCATTTATTACAGCTTCCGGTTATGGTACTTAAATGAGTATAACCGCCTAAAATCTCCCTATGTTGTATAGCTATTGAGGTCATATAGATAACGAGGTTTTGGACGGTTTACTAGTAGACACACTGTGCGTGATATATTTTCAGCAGCATGGTCTATCTTGATTTAAGTGTCGCGATACTGGATTAGCAACCGCTGATTGGTAGTAAATTTTCTATCATTTTTTTATTAGTAATGAAAATAGCGACTTGCTTACCCTTATTGCTGGACAAAAAATTAATCACTGTTGACTCTATTACAAATGATTTAAAGAGGACATGGTCATTAATATCAGCATAGAAAAGCTGAGTGCATAAGCACCCCGCTCATTTTATGTTTTGTCTCAATAACTTAGTTCATGACCTTACCTATGTTTAATATATAGTTGTTTTATTCTTAGCCCCATCTACGCATCGATGAAGGAATCATCCGATTTATATCCTTCTCGGTGTTGTGCGTTCATCATTTTGTATTGATACTTTATATCGATGTTTTATATTGATATTTTGAGAGATTTTTTAGCCCTCTTACCTGATACGCCGAATACGCTAGTAGATAACCAGCTAATTAAAAACTGCACCGCTACATTTGATAAAAATTCATTAGCGGCACTATTATTAAACCAGATGACGACGCACTTATCTTATTAAGAAGTGCGTGGTTGTCTAAAATGCAACATCGATGTATGACTACTTTATAAGCATACATTCATAAGCGTTTTACGGTAAGCAGGATGGCTAAAATCAGGAGACATCCATGCAGCGTATTACTTATCGTGTGAAAGTATCTGCGCAAGGGGCTAGACGCCGTATTTCTTATTTACTGCGTCCATCTAAACGCCTACCGAACACTAAAAGTAACATCGTTTCATCCGTTA
Organism: Psychrobacter sp. AOP30-A2-5; assembly: GCF_052378115.1. Classification (NCBI taxonomy): domain Bacteria; kingdom Pseudomonadati; phylum Pseudomonadota; class Gammaproteobacteria; order Moraxellales; family Moraxellaceae; genus Psychrobacter; species Psychrobacter sp. AOP30-A2-5. Next base: position 88,599 of record NZ_JBQSXK010000009.1, read on the forward strand.
CCCCGACGACATCGAGTCGTTTTTCTAGAACCAAAAAGCTGGCGCAAGTTTCTAGTATTGCCCTTCTCTCTTTACCTGCTGAGAGTCTGACGACGATACGTGCGCCAGTGCCAGCCTATGATAACGTCATGCTAGAAAGCACGTTAACCATCGCTGCCGTCCCCGGTGACAGCACTTATTTTGCGACTGACGGTTTTCAACATGGCTTTGGTTTTGATTTGGTACATACTTATGCTGACGAGCTTGGCGTTGATATCGATCTAAAAGCGTATGCCAATGAAGAAACTGCCCTAAAGGCGCTGAGATCGGGCGAGGTAGACATGGCATTAACAACGGCCAGTACACAGTTAAAGAGCAAGTTTAACTTATCGTCTATCAACATCAGTTGCGGCTATGACGCCAGCTTAACAAAGAATGGTTTACATCCAAAAGTCAGTTGGACGTTCAATTCATCCAATGACCCATTATCACAAAAAGCCAGTTACTTTTTGTGTGACAGCATTAAGCTGAAAAACACACAAAAACTTGCTGCCTTTTACAATCAAAACTTGCTAAAAGACGCCTATAGCCAAGATCATTTCCAAAAAACGTTGACCGAAAAACTGCCTGATTATCAATCGTCTTTTGAAGAGCAAGCACGCAATTATAATCATGATTGGGAATTATTGGTGGCCATGGGTTATCAAGAATCACACCTTGATGCCAATGCCGTATCGCCAACGGGCGTGCGTGGTCTCATGATGTTGACCAATAATACAGCCAAAGCAATGGGCGTCTCAGATCGCGTCGATCCCTACCAAAGTATCGGCGGCGGCGCGCGTTATTTAGAGCAAATGAAAGATGACTTTGCTGATGTGCCAAAGACAGATCGTATTTGGTTTGCGCTTGCCGGCTACAACATGGGACCAAATGCAGTAAAGAGTATTCAGCGTAAACTGCGAGATCAGGGTATTGATGATAAAAGCTGGGCGAACGTTTATGCGTACTTAGGTGACAATAAAGCTACCAATAGTCGTTATGGCCAAGCCATGCATTATGTTAGCAATATTAGAAGTTATCTTGAGACTATCAAAACTCAAACTGTCTAGTTGATAAGTGCTATTAGATATTTTGAGAATTGAATTTTATAGATAAAAAAAGCTGCTCTTATAAAGAGCAGCTTTTTTGTGCAGAATGATCTGTCTTAATCGTATTTACTTGGCTATTATTCCACTAAGCCGCTTACTCTTAACGATTAGGTACGGTCAGGCGCTGACCACGCTGTAGCATCGTATCCGCCGCGATATTATTCATTTCAGCCAATTCTTGCGTAGAGACGCCATATTTACGTGCTAAGCCAATCAAACTGTCTCCTGACCCAACGGTGTAGCTCACTGTGAGCTTTGGTACTTTAAGCGTTTGTCCACGCTGTAATTGGGCATTGGTCGCGAGATCGTTGGTCGCAGCCAAGTCGTCTATCGAAACACCAAATTGACGTGCTAAAGCAATCAAACCATCACCTGATTTAACTTTATAGCTCTCGGTGTTGCCCAATTTTTTGCCACTACTCGCTGTGCTAGTCGCGGCAGTGCTGCTAGCCGTACTACTGCTTTGGGTATTGCTACTAGAGGTCGCTACAACGCTGCCACTGGCAGGAATCGTAATCGTACGACCGAGTATCAAATTAGAGTTGGTTTTCAGGTTGTTCGCTGTTGCCAAGTCACTAAGACCGATATTATAACGTTGAGCCACGCCTGTTAACGTATCGCCTGATTTTACTTTATAACTGACAGTTTTATCATTTAGCTGACGATCAACCAATCCTTTAGACACGGGTACTTTGATGGTTTGACCACGTTGTAAGCGTGCTTTTGCATCAAAGTTGCTATTCACCGCCGCAAGCTCAGCTGGACTGATACCTACGCTATTGGCAATGCCGATCAAAGTATCGCCAGATTTTACTTTATAGTTGGTGGTTGCCACCGAACTTGAGCTGCTGTTACGGCTACTAGAGCTTGAGGTGTTTGCTGCATCGAAATCGACACTTGCAGGTACTTTTAGAGTTTGACCAACATATAGTGAGCTTGTAGTGCTCATATTATTGAGGCTGGCAAGTGTATCAGTTGATACATCGAACTGACGTGCGAGAGCAATCAAGCCATCGCCCGATTTTATTTTATAGTTCTTAGTAGCCGTGCTTGATTTACTTGGTTTGGTCGAGGGAGCGGCAGGCGTGGTCACTGGCGCAGTCACTTTACCTGGTATCAGCCATAGCTTTTGACCACGTAGTAAATCCGCTCTACTACTCAAATTATTGTAGGTTGCCAACTGAGTCACCGATAGACCAAAGCGGTTAGCAGTACCAATCAGCGTATCGCCACTCTGTACTACATAGCTCTCTGGTTGACTTGCCGCGGTATTGTTAGCTGTGCTCAACGGTTCGATGGTTTTTGCATTGTATAAGTATAAGGTACTGCCTGATAGCAGCTTAGAGCTGGCATCTATTTGATTCCATTCAGCGATATCGCGCCAACTGACACCCGCACGACTGGCAATATTAGATAAGGTATCGCCACGCTTGACAGTATAAGTGGTACGTGCACCTTGGGGTTTTGGCTTGCTTACTGATGTTTTTGCAAAGCTAAGCTTTTTCTCTTCGCCACTGGCTTCTAGAATAGACTGCTGTGTCTGTACGGCGGATAAATTAATATTACCATCAGCATTGATCACATTGGTTTCAGGCGTGTTACTGCGAATTTGATTGGCAATAAAATCACGCTCTTCTTTGCTCAGTGGTGGTTCTTGGACAATCGTATTATTCTGTGTAATTTGAGCAGAGGTGGTCGGTAGACTGTTACTGCTTTTTAGCTCAGCATTGATCTTGTTGGTTTCTGCCGTACTCAATGGTGGCTCAGTACGCACCGAGGCATTATTACTGTAGACAGAGCTGCTAGTCGGTGTGGCTGACGGTGATATATAACTGGTCGTTTGCTGCGGCACACTAGCGCTTGCAGCATAATCAGCCAAGGCGCTACCTGTAGATGGTAATGAAGAGCCAGTATAGGGTTTGTTATTATAGCTTGGCGTCGTGGTCGTGCTACTTGGTGTGCTTGTATTACTCGATGCCAGTATATTGCCCGTACCATTGCCTCTCAATGAGCTCAATTTAACATCGGTATTAAGACTCACATCATTAGGAATAATAATACGCTGGGGACCAGAAGAATCAACACGCCCTGATGTTAAGGCCGTATTTAACCTTTCTAATTCGTCGTAACTCACGCCTGTCATTTGCGCAACTTCAGCCAAGCTCACGCCATAATTCACTGGCACACTACGGAAATGCTGACGGTTGGCGATGGCTGGCAAGTAGACACCATATTGCTCAGGCTTGGCAACAATTTCCGCTACCGCCAAGAAACGCGGCACGTAATTCATCGTTTCAGTAGGCAATCTCAGAGACCAATAATCTGTCGGTAAACCCTGAGCTCTATTAGCATCAATGGCCTTTTGCACGCGACCAGGACCCGCATTATAAGCAGCCAATGCTAACTCCCAACTGCCAAACTGGTTATGTAGTGCGGTCAAAAAGTCATAAGCGGCGCGAGTTGATTCGATGACATCACGGCGACCATCATAGGTACTGCTTTGATTCAAACCATAAATACGACCCGTGCTTGGAATGAACTGCCATAAGCCTGCTGCTGCCGCACTACTGGTACCGCTTGGATCGTAAGAGCTCTCAATAACAGGTAACAAAGCCAGCTCTGTCGGGATATTACGACGCTCAGCTTCTCGTACGGTGTGATAGATATAGCGACTAGCACGTGCAGTCAAACGGTTTAAATAGTCTTGTCGACTGGTAAACCAGCTTTTTTGCCCTTCGATACGCTGATTATAAGTCGGCTGACCGCCATTCATACGATAGCCAGCACGTAAGCGACTCCATAAATCACCATACTGCTGAATAGCAAGTTTGTTGCCTTCCACCATAGTCATGTCAGTGGCTTCGAGTAAATCGGCTAACTCATCCAAGCTATCTGCATCTAAATATGCCGTTGAATAGTCCGTACTGCTGCTTGCTGCAGGCGCTTTAGTAGCTGGGCGTTTAGTAATAACAGATGAGCTATTGGTCGCACCCTTTTTTACCGCTGACGTATTGCTACAAGCACTGATAAGTAAAGTTGATACCGCAAGCGTCAATGGCAACGCAATAAATGAGCGAGATTTTGATAGCACAGTAGACATGATATTGGAAGTTTCCTAACGACAGAAAGTGATAAGATAAAGTTGCTTGCTAGTATAGTATGCAATGTGAAGCAAAGACCAGTCTAATATAAAAAGATAATCATCATAAGTTGAGTCAATTTTTAGACCTCTCACGAAATGCAATCAACCATTTAGTTGTTCAACCCTGTGAATTTGTATGGCTATTTATGATGGAATGCTTAGCTTTCGAAGAGCCTGATTAATGCACTATTGTCTTTGATTATCCACTGATAAAGACGTTTCTTAATCAATGCTTATCCATTAATACCTAATTGTTGATAATGTCTAATTGCTGACTAGCCAGTACTGAGTTATTAGTCGAGTAACGATTAATTAATCGTTACTTGTGATACGGCACGTAGCAGCACCGCATTACCAGTCGATAACGTCAGCGTCACTCTTGAGGTAGTGACAAATGAGACATTTTTACCATCTTTTACCCAGCTCTCATTGGTCGTGACATTGGCTTTGGCCTGATCGCCCGTAATAACGATGTTATCCACAGAAATATCATAACGGTAATTAGAGGTGTTATTCCAACTATTTTGCAACAACTTTAAATAAGCATCTTTATCTAAACTGGTAGACTTACCTTTTCTAGATAATGAAATCAGTGCATCGTCAGAGACAAGACGCGCGACCTGATTGACATTTTGGCTATTCGCTGATGACTTCATTGCTGCTATATAGTTCTGCACCAAAGCTTCGGTCATGGCTGCCGCTTGTGCACTGATACTCACAGTACTTACAACGGTCACTACCGCCGCCACGCTGGCACTTTTTAGCAATAATGCCAAAAGCCCTTTTCCCCATAATCGTTTCATCATAATCCTTAGCAATGCTGTTATCGTTGTTGCCATCTTTTGATGACTAACGTTTTTTATTGATTAAATATAGTAGTCGTTTATTACTCATTAACATCATGATAAATGAAGCGAGCACTGGCTAGCGTGTGCCCTCTTCATTCTACTTGTGAAAAATATCTGTTTAATCATCACCTACTTATTAATGATGACAGCGTACTTTTACCATAGAGTGAGACTATCATTCAATTCTCACAGCTATGTGACACCCTGTGTAATTATTGCGAATACTAAAATACCAACCATATGGCACAATTATTTCTGGAAATATGAGTCACTGCCCATCGTTATCATAAATACTAGATATATTAACTGAACCACTTACGCAGTACACAGCTCAGTTTTCGCTCTAATTTTAGGTCGCTTTCTGTCAATCCAATCTCAATTTAATAAGCCAAATGGAAGCTTACTTAGCGTCCGTACTATTATCTTCGTATTGTTGTTCATCATCACTAAGCTTCATGCCCAATCGCTCTACTCGTCTGTCCATCATTTGTCGAGCCAGTGCTTGCATGTCTTCGACGCGGTCTATTTCATCCACAATCTCAAGTCCCAATAGCGTCTCAAACACATCTTCTAAAGTAACCAAACCTTTGACTTCACCATACTCACCGACTGTAATCGCAATATGTATACGGTTTTTTAGCATCAGCTCTAACAAATCAAACAGTTTCATTTTTGAAAAAACAAAAGTAATGTCACGTTTAAACTGAGTCAACGGCTTGTGCATCGCATGGTTTACTTTTGCTAATAACATGTCTGTTTTTAATACAAAACCTGTGATGTTATCCAAGTCACCATCATAAATTGGCAGTCGTGAAAACGTCAATTTTGGGCGATCAACCAATAATTCAGCGACTGTTTTGTTTTCTTCAAACGCCAACATCACCGAACGCGGGGTCATGATATCTTCGACTTTGATCGCACCAAATGCTAGTAAATTGCGAATAATGCGCGATTCTAATGGGTCAATCTGTCCTGACTCTTCACCGATACTGGCAAGTGCCGCAAATTCACGACGACTGAATGCTTGGGGTTCTTTGCCACGTACTAGCAATTTGGTTAACTTTTCTGAGATCCAAATAAGTGGATACAACAGCAGGATAATGCCTCGCACGAAGTAAGCGACCATACCGCTTAGTTGACGCCAGTATAGTGTCCCAAGCGTTTTTGGAATAATTTCAGATAAAAACAAAATCGCCAAGGTCATAATGGCAGAAAACAGTCCAAACCAAGCACTACCAAACACAATCGTGGCTTGGGCACCAGCACCGATAGAACCTAATGTATGAGCCACTGTATTCAAAGTCAAAATAGCCGCCAATGACTGATCGATATTATCAACCTTTAAGCGTCTTAGCATATTTGCTTTTTTCGGATTGCTTTCTTGAACATCAGCGATATAAGACGGCGTCATGCTCAGTAATGCAGACTCAGCCAATGAACAGACAAACGAGATACCGATGGCGACAACCACAAAAAGTATGAGTAATAGCACACTGATCGCGGTCGGCTCTGCTAAAGCATCAGCGGCAAAAGCTGGATATGGCAATAGCAGCATCGCCGTCAGCGCTGATACCCCAGCAATTGAATTGGTACGACTAAGACGCTTTGAATAGCGTGATGTCGGAGGAGGTTTAGCAGACGCTTCTTTACAAGCGCGTGGACGACATAGACGAGGTACAAACATAAAAGTGGTAAACAAGTTAGGTAACCTAAACAGAAAAAAAGTAAAAGGGATAATAATATAATGAGCAAACGATACTAAATCGTTAAAGGCAAACAACAAAACAGACATGATTAATTAGCTATTAGTTATCTGCTAAAACGATGGTAACTCGCTGCTCAAAACTGATTTAGCAGCAGATAATAGGATATATTATATACTAATAAACTGTGCGCTAAATGCAGGGAATTATTGCCATTTGATAGTAGCATTGATGATGTCATTTCACAATAAGACGCTATTGTTAAGTCTTTGTTTTTTGGTATCCTTGATCATACCTTTTGCTACGCTACTACTACCTAGCATCCATTCGCTGCTTGAATTTTGTTATACTCTCAGCGCTTTGGCGTCACTTATATGAGGTGGCAAAAATATTGCCGCAAAAAGTAATGACCGCTAGCATGCCATTACCTTAAGAAAAACATACTCAGCCTATGATTAACAGTTACCAAGTCTGGGATTTTTTGTTACTATGCGTTTAATTTTATTATTATCTATGACTTACTGAGAGAAATTATGTTGTTATTTATCCAAGCTGCCCATGCTGCACCAGAAGCTGCTGGTGCGATGTCACTATTTAGTCAAATACTATTGCCTGTTGCTTTTTTTGCGATTTTTTACTTCTTAGTCATTCGTCCACAGTCTAAGCGTACCAAAGAACATCGTGCCATGGTCAATGCATTGACTGTCGGTAGCGAAATCATTTTTGCTGGTGGTTTGATGGGTCGTATCAAAGCCATTGAAGGTGACTATGCAGTGGTCAGCCTAAACAATAATACTGATGTCAAAGTACAACGTGCTTCTGTTATTTCAGTGTTACCTGCTGGCACAATCGAAAGCGTTTAATGATTGATTGAAATATTAGTCGCGTTTTATTAATGATTACTAGGGCGTGTCCTCATTTTAAAAATAGGGGTAAAAATGAAATAAATTGCCGTCAAACAAGGAAAGTAGCGCAAATAATATCGAGATATTAATAAGCTATTTGACGATGTTTGGCAAAATTTAGCCATTTTTAGCCCATTTAGAGGATAATCGATTGAATTGAGGACACGCCCTAATCTTTCGTTAATAAATATAGTGATTAATACAGTGCCTAAGAATGACCGTACCTTATTTACGGTCATTTTTCGCTATAGAGCAATGATGTAAAAACAGTCTCATAGAGTATAGACAATTTATGTTTATGCTTTTGACCATGCTGTCTTTATTGATTTTATCAGTGATATTTTGCTGACTATATATTTTTGATGACTATATAAAGATACGTCTGTATTATTTGCTCTACTGTTTTACTATCATCGCGGATGATCGCAATGGTGCATGATGACGACTGCTAGATACAGCACTCAACCATTGCTATCGCTAACTTCCCATCTGCTAACTTGTGGCCTACGTCGCCAGTCGTTTATCAACCTAAAGAAGTGATTATGCAATATCCCGCTTGGAAATACTTACTTATTGCCGTCGTGCTAATCATTGCCGGTCTATATGCTGCTCCTAACCTCTATCCTGATGAACCTGCCGTGCAGATTACAAGCGCCGCTGCAGGTACACAGCTGTCTGAAGGTATCTTGACTGAGTCTCAAAGCTTGCTTGAAGAGGCTGGCATCAATAACCATGATGGAACCTTTGAGGGCAACAGTGCACTGGTACGTCTTGACAATCCAGTCGATCAGCTCAAAGCTCAGGAAGTACTGCGTCAAAACTTGGGCGAAGACTATGTCGTCGCGCTTAACTTGGCGCAAACGACGCCGCAGTGGCTACGTGATATCGGGGCAAAACCGATGAAACTCGGCCTTGATTTGCGTGGCGGTGTGCGTTTTGTACTAGAAGTCGATATGGACAAGGCGCTTGAACAGCGTTTGACCAGTGCCAGTCGTGACATGCGTCGCGAGCTACGTGCTGAGCGAATTGCGATCAAAGGCATTAAGACAGAAGATCGAAGTGTGGTATTACATTTCGCTGATACAGATGCTCGTAACCGTGCACAGAATGTTCTGCAAGGCTCAATGGGCAATACCTTTAGCTTGCAATCCTCTATTGATGAGCAAGGTCCTGCACTGATTTTAGCGTACAACGATGCAACGCTTGATGAAATCAATAGCTATGCGGTCAATCAAAACTTGACCACCCTTCGCAATCGTATTGCTGAGCTTGGTGTGACTGAAGCTTTAGTACAGTCTCAAGGTGCTAGCCGTATCGTCGTCGAGCTTCCTGGCGTACAAGATACTGCTGAGGCAAAACGTGTCTTAGGGCGCACTGCAAACCTTGAGTTCCGTATGGTTGCTGAAGACAGCGAAAACTATACGGGCGGCATCCCTCCAGCGGGTACCGAAGCTTTCCCGTTTGAGACGCTTGATGGTCCGCCGGTACTGCTTGAACGTCAAGCGATTGTCACGGGTGATAAAGTCACTAATGCTCAAACTGGTGTGGATGAAAGCGGCTCTCCTGAAGTCAGCATTACTTTAGATAGTGCTGGTGGTAAGCTCATGCAAAATGCCACTCGTACCGCCGTTGGCAAACAGATGGCTGTATTGTTCATCGAAAACAAGCAAAGAATCACTTACGAAGAAGATCCAGAAACTGGCGAAACTGTCGAAGTTAGAACGCCTTATGCTGAGACCAAAGTCATTAACCGTGCCAATATTCAAGCGGTCCTTGGCTCATCCTTCCGTATTACTGGTCTAGATAGTAGCGCTGAAGCTGCCGAGCTTGCACTACTACTACGCTCAGGCGCACTTGCCGCACCGATGTACTTTGTAGAAGAACGCACCATTGGTCCATCATTAGGTCAAGACAATATTGATAAAGGTCTATTCTCTACGCAAGTCGGTTATCTATTAGTGTTTGCGTTTATGATTATATTCTATCGTCTATTTGGTGTGATTGCCAACGTGGCGCTGGCCGTGAACGTTATTATCATCATTGCTATTATGTCAATCTTAGGCTCATCACTTACCTTGCCTGGTATTGCTGGTATCGTTTTGACCATCGGTATGGCCGTCGATGCCAACGTACTGATCTTTGAGCGAATACGTGAAGAGCTAGCAAACGGGGTACGGCCCAAATCCGCCATCGTGGCAGGTTTTGATCGAGCCTTTAGTAGTATTTTCGATGCCAACATCACCACCCTATTGATTGCTTTTATTCTATTTGCAATTGGCACGGGTCCGATTAAAGGCTTTGCGGTTACATTGGCTATTGGTATTGTCAGTTCACTGTTTACCGCTATTATGGTGACACGTGCGCTGGTACAGATTGCTTATGGTAAGCGTAAATCTATCAAACGTTTGAGCATCGGTTAGGAGAACATTATGACGATTGATAAGAACAATCCTTTAGAACAGCAGAATAATCCAGATCGAGATGGTTCAAGTGGCTCAAATGTTGAGGCAAGCACACACCGCCGTAAAAAACCACGCCGTGATGGGAAAGGTAGTAATACCAAAGCCAATAACCCAACTACCGCTAAATCAAAAAAAGGCAAAGCTCTGAGCGGCAGTAAGGATGCGGGTAAAGACAGTCAAGCACTGACCACCCAAGCAGCCAATCCTGATGTAGAATCGGGTGATGCCGCTGATGATGCGGCTGCAATCGCTGAAGGCGGTATCAAAGCCGTTGGCAACCAGCGTATTATTCCGTTTATGAAGATAGAAAAGCCAATGGCACTTTTATCTCTATTGATGGTTATTGGTAGTATCATTGCAATTGCAGTAAACGGTCTAAACTTAGGACTTGATTTTACGGGTGGTGTGTCCGCAGATGTGCGTTACGAGCAGCCTGTTGAGCAAGTTGAAGTCGTACAAGCATTGGCCGATAATGGCTTTGATGATGCCGTGGTACAATATCTTGGTACGCGAGAAGAACTCCTCGTACGCTTGCCACCACAGTCTGATAACGTAGACGGCCTAAATAGTAGCCTGACTAAAGCATTAACCCTGCCTAATAATAATGTTGAAATCAGTAACGTTAATATTATTGGCAGCCAAGTTGGTAATGAAATTTATCTAAACTCAGTCATGTCACTGGTATTAGCATTGGTCTGTATGTTGGGCTATGTTGCCTTACGTTTCCAATTTAAACTCGCTCTTGGTGCGGTATTATCGCTGTTTCATGATGCTATCGTGACCATTGGTGTTTTTGCGTTATTTGGTTTCCCATTTGACTTAACCGTCTTGGCGGCCGTCTTGGCACTGGTTGGTTATTCTATCAATGATACAATTGTTGTGTATGACCGTATTCGTGAGAATTTTCGTCGTGTCCGTGGTATCACACCTCGCCAGACCGTTGACCTGTCTTTGACCGAAACGTTGCGCCGTACCATTATGACCATTTCCACTGTTTTACTCGTCGTACTTGCCATGCTATTCTTAGGCGGCGATGGACTGTTCTGGTTCTCAGTAGCGCTCTTCATTGGTCTGCTTGCCGGTACTTACTCATCAACGTATATTGCAAGCTCGATTCCATTACGTATGGGTCTATCACGCGATGACTTTATTGTGAAAGTAAAACCTGAGTTTGAAGAAGAAATTGTCACTTTCAATGATCCAAAAATGTTTGAACAAGACAATGCTTAATAAATTTTATACTTTCTCAAGCTAATCGCTAGCTAAGATAGTATTTAAGCAAGCATCAAGAAAAGCACCTGACTCGTGAATAATGAGTCTAGGTGCTTTTGTCTTTGTAGCTATTTTTGCCTTGAATATCACACTTGCTAGAGCTAACTCCATTTAAAACAGAGTCCAGGCAACAAAGTACAAATATATAAGCCATACTTCAAGTAAAGTTAACGCCGTAACGCCTTTATAATGAATTGACTATACGGTAATGTCATAGCGTTAATGACACTAACTCCGCCCTTCTTGTTTTTCAGCGATAAACGAGCCAAAAATGCCAATGACCACCTCGCCACCTAGTGCTATGCCACCGATTGATACTCGATATGCGCGCATCGTTGCTATTGCGTTGCCCGTGTTATTGGCCAACCTAGCCATGCCACTACAAAGCGTCATCGATACCGCGATCGTGGGTAACATGAATGACACGGCTAAACTTGCTGGGATGGGCTTGGCGATACAGTTATTGTCTTTATTGCTCGTGAGTTTTAACTTTTTGCAATATGCGTCTTCTGGGCTATCGGCTCAAGCGCTCGGACAATCGGTCAATCATGTTGATAATTCTACTCATACCACAAAATCGTCAACCCCATCACCCCTACTATCAATCTTGCAACGTGCCTTGTTATTAGCGTTTGCTATCGGTAGCATTCTGTTACTGGCAAAGCCTTGGTTGATAGATTTTGGCTTGCAAGCCCTATCGGCTAACCCTGAAAGTGGGCAAGCGGCAAAGACTTATTTGGATGTACGCTTTTGGGGCGTCATCGCTGAGCTAATGAACTTTGCCTTTATTGGCTGGTTTGCTGGTCAAGGTAAGACTCGCTACATGCTTTACCAGCAAGGCTTTATCGCTATGCTAAATATCATTCTAACCTTGTTTTTTGTCTACGGCATGCAGATGGGCTTGGTTGGGGTGGCGTTAGGAACCACTATTGCCTTTTGGCTAGGCGTGATACTAGCATTGTGGCTCAGCCGTCAGCATTTGCAAATATCTTGGCAAGCCTTATTCACTGCCGACAAGCAACATTTTTCTAAAGAAAAAATGCTTAGGCTATTTTCATTAAATAAAGATATTTTTATCCGTACTCTAATCTTGACGTTGAGTTTCGCTTGGATTACCCGCTTGTCGGCTCAAAGTGGTGACGTCATCCTAGCCGCCAATGCTATTTTGCTTCAAGTATTAAGTATCTCAGCCTTTGCTCTTGATGGCGTGGCAGTATCGGCTGAGACGTTAAGCGGTCAAGCAGCAGGACGACGGGATTGGCCACGTTTTCGTATTATCGTCAAGCGCACCGGTATCGTCAGTTATGGTCTAGCGATAACGTTGAGTGCAATATGGTGGCTGGCAATGCCAACATATTTGCAATTTATGACCAATATCGAGTCCGTTTTTACGTTGGCATATGAGTACCATCTTTATGCGGTATTACTACCTCTCGTTGGCGTTGGTGCCTATTGGCTAGATGGTATATTTTTTGGCTTAACTGCCGGTAATGTGATTCGTAACGCAGCATTGATACTCGCCGCTATCTTTTTTCCACTTAGCTGGGTGCTCTACCAACAGTGGGATATGACTGGTATTTGGCTAAGCGTGTGGTGTTTGTTATTACTTCGGCTGATTATTTTGGGTGGCTTCTTGTACCGGGCTCATCAAACAGCCAGCTATGAAAAGCTCCAGCCGTCTGTGTAATGTTCTTCGATTAAGTGTATTTTTTCTAGGGTGTTTTTGCCATTGCTCGCACTAGGCTTCATTTTAAAACCAGTTTTCTAACATTAATCTTTCAGTAAAATATTAATAATAACCAAAAAACAGCAAAAATTAGGATGTCATGTGACTACTCATTCAAAAGAATTACATCAACAGCATGAGACCAGCTACGACTGGGCGGCGGGGTTCAAAAAAAGCCTACCTGTGGCGATGGGCTATTTACCTGCGGGTATCGCCTTTGGTGTGCTGGCACAAGTTGCCGGTATCCCTGTGTGGGCAACGATTATGTTGAGTGTTGTACTGTATGCGGGCGCCGCTCAATATGCTTGTTTGCCGATGCTGAGCGCTGGTTTACCGATTGGTAGCATCGCAACCAATATTGCCGCTATTAATCTACGTCATGTATTTTATGGTATGCCATTATTGCAATACCTACCAGAACATAAGCTTGCCAAAACCTATTGCCTATTTGCCCTGACTGATGAAACTTTCTCTGTTATGACCAGTTTACCTAATGAGTCAAGACAAGCGTTGATACTACCATTGAGCTTATTTAATCAAAGCTGGTGGGTACTGGCGAGCACGGTTGGTGTCATGATCGGCAGTACTCTGAGCGATTTGGTACCACATTTGGATTTTGCCTTAGTCTGTCTGTTTGCAATCTTAGCTTATGAGCAGTTCCAAAGTATCAAACGTTATTTCCCCATTGCTATTGCTATCATTTCTTTAGCGGTGGCCTCCTTATTTACTAGCAATTGGTTGTTATTGGTAGCTATCACCATTTGTATGCTATTGATTTTAGCTCGTGGGTTTTGGACGCAGCGCAATATGACAGGAGCCAACAATGACCAGTAGTTACCTTATTTTCGCAACCTTTGCGATGGCCGCCGTGACCTTTATTACCCGTGCGCTACCCGCCTTAATACCCAGAAAGTTGTTAGACACACCTTGGCTGCATCGGCTCAATGAGAGCTTGCCGCTATCAGTCATGGTATTACTTATTTTGACCAGCCTTTCTTATCAAAATTTATCAGCAACGACTGGGCTAGATAGTGCTGAACTGCATTTATTGATGGCGCAAATTGGTGCCCTTATTTTGGTGTTGTTCGTTTATCATATCAGCCGTCAGCTGTTGGTCAGTATGGTCGTTGGCATCGCCGCCATTAATGGCTTACTATGGGTATTTACTAATTTTTTAAGTGGCTACTAGAAAATTGATAAACACGTGAATGGATAACAGCTTATAGTTCATATGAATAATTTTAAACCCTGTAATTGAACTATATTTAAAATAAAAAAAGGCTGGATTCTTATGAGAATCCAGCCTTTTACTTTCTAAAAGTGCTGCAAAAAACTGATACTTTTAAGAAATTGATAGCTTAAAGCTCTTCGACGCCCATCATATCAACTGGGGTATCAGCCACTATCTGTACGCCTTTTTTGCCCGTCTTGGCAGTGTCATTGCGCTGCTCTTGTAGATGCTCAAGATACGCTTCATTGATCTGCCCAGTGATGTAGCAACCATTAAATACGGCACAATCAAAACCTTCAACTTTGCTGTACTTGGTATCTTTTACCGCATCAATCAAGTCGTCCAAATCTTGGAAAATCAATCTATCCGCACCGATGATATCGCGTACTTCTTCTACCGTATGACCTGAGGCAATAAGCTCACTGCGTACTGGCATATCGATACCATAGACGTTTGGATATTTAACCGGTGGCGCGGCACTAGCAAAAAACACTTTATTCGCACCAGCATCGCGTGCCATTTGGATGATTTCATGGCAAGTGGTACCACGAACGATAGAATCATCAACCAACAGGACGTTTTTACCTTTGAACTCAAGTGGTACGGCGCTGAGTTTTTGACGAACTGATTTTTTACGTTGTTGTTGACCTGGCATAATAAAGGTACGACCGATATAGCGGTTTTTCATAAACCCTTCACGGTACTTAATATTCATTTTTAGTGCCAGCTCCATCGCTGACGTACGCGAGGTATCTGGAATAGGAATCACCACATCGATATCGTGATCTTCACCCCATTCAGCAAGGATTTTATCAGCCAGCTTTTCACCCATACGTAAGCGTGCTTTGTAAACTGAGATGTTGTCCATGATAGAATCTGGACGGGCAAAATACACATATTCAAAGATACAAGGCGTGTATTCTTGCTGCTCAACACACTGATGGGTATGTAATTTATGATCTAAATCAATGAATATGGCTTCGCCAGGTTTGACATCACGGATAATACTAAATCCTGATCCTGTCAGTGCAACTGACTCTGAGGCAACCATGTACTCGGTGCCGCCATTCGGTGCCATGCGCTTACCGAAAATAAGCGGACGAATACCGTTTGGATCACGAAATGCGAGCAAACCATGACCAGTAATCAGAGCGACCACGCCATAAGCGCCTTCGACGCGACCATATACAGCCGTGACTGCTTCAAAGATATCAGCAGGCGTTGCTTTGGTTTTACCCAAGTTTTGCATTTCATGGGCAAGTACGTTTAGCAATACTTCTGAATCTGAATCGGTATTAAGATGTCGGCGATCTTCGATGTATAAAGACTTGGCTAAGCTCTCAGCATTGGTCAAGTTACCATTGTGTGCAAGGGTAATACCATAAGGTGAGTTGACATAAAATGGTTGCGCTTCGGCACTGCTTGACGTGCCTGCTGTTGGGTAGCGGACGTGACCGATACCAAACTTACCAACCAGTTTCATCATATGACGATTCATAAATACGTCACGTACCATGCCATTTTCTTTACGTAGATAGAGTCGTCCATCTTGCAAAGTGACAATACCCGCTGCATCTTGCCCACGATGCTGTAGCATCGTCAAACCGTCATAAAGAATCTGATTGACTGGTTCGTGAGCTGCAACTCCAATGACTCCACACATAATAGCTATATCCTATTTTGACTCATTAATTAGTACTACAATAGTGGCAAGACTGCTAACAGTAGATTATAAAAAATGCGTACTGTCACTCACCGACGACATGATGATTGTTGTTCAGAATTTAACGAATATTTATCTTTTGACTATTAGCAAAATGCACTATTTGTTGGCATTTGTGGTCTCTAAATGCGATTAAATAATTTTTTATCAAGGATGACTTACACAGAGGATATGATAGAAGCGATAACCTCTAGCACCATAAATCCAAGCTATCAGCATCGAAGCGTTGAGACATTAAAGGCTAACCGTAAAAATACTTACGACTGATTGACTTGATCCCAAGCCATACCTAATACATCTGAGACCAACGCTTTACCCATCGGGGCATAAGGCAATAGCTCAGGCGCGAGCACTGACGTTTGCCATTGTGGCATTTGCACCAGTAACGGCGCGCTGACGCTAAGCACAACTAAAACCATCAGTACATTTTTAGCAGCACCAAGAACACCACCTGCCATTTTGTCAACGACACCCAAGCGTAAGGTTTTAAGCACGCCTGAGAATACAAATGCCACTAAGTGCATGATGGCCAATATGATTATCACCACCAATAAAAATGCCATTGCCATTTGTAAAACAGGGTTTTGTACCATGCCTGATAGTTGCGGCGAAACCACTCCTGCCAAACGTGTGGCAGCAATCAGGGCAATAAACCAACCGACTAGACCAACGGCTGTTTTAATCAATCCGACTTGAAAGCCGCGCCATAAGCCGATCAAAACAACAATAGCAATCACGATATCCAGACCACTCATGTTCTACGCCTCATACCTTATCGATTTTTATCAGATGTTTACTTTCTTTTTTGTGACACATTAATCTTTGATGACTCAGCTCAAAATACAGTCATCTTGTGCATATGATAGGTAATGAGCTAAGGATATTGATCCGCTATAGCTCCATCGCGTCGTAATAGCCACCGATTGCTTGAATACAAGACTGTACCAGCCCAGGACCACGATAAATGAGCCCCGTATAGAGCTGCACCATATCTGCACCCGCTTCGATTTTTTTGACGGCTTTTGCACCACTGTCAATACCGCCGACGCCTATTAAAGCGACTTTACCATCTAGCTGATCGGAGAACTGTTGTAAAATTTGGGTACTAATGTGGCTGACTGGGCGACCGGATAGACCACCTGCTTGCTCACCATCAGGTAAATCTTCAACACCAACACGGCTCAACGTTGTATTGGTCGCAATCAACCCATCTATCTCAAAATCGAGCAATTGCTGCGAGATATAATCCACTTGTAGCGGCTCTAGATCAGGCGCAACTTTCAATACCAGTGGCACATAAAAACCATATTCAGTGGCTAATTGGCTGTGACGATTTTTAATCGTATCCAAAAGCTGAGTCAAGGCCTCGCCACTTTGTAAATCACGCAGATTCTTAGTATTTGGTGAGGAGATATTAACGGTGATATAGGAGGCATGCGGATAAGCACGCTCTAAACAATAGACATAATCATCGGCGGCTTGCTCTACTGGCGTATCGGCATTTTTGCCAATATTAATCCCAATATTGCCTTTATATTGACAGCGCTTGACGTTTTCGATCAAATAATCGATACCTTGGTTATTGAAACCCATTCGATTGATGATAGCATCCGCTTGCTTGATTCTAAACAACCTTGGCTTATCATTGCCTATTTGCGGTCTTGGCGTGACCGTGCCCACTTCTATAAAACCAAAGCCCAGCTCAGCCAACGCATCGATATAATCACCATTTTTATCCAGTCCTGCCGCTAGGCCGACCGGATTGGTGAATTGCAAGCCCATACAGTCTGTTGGCTGCATTGACTGACCGTATACCAAACCTAAAACACGTGCTTTATGAGCTTTATCTAATAAAGATAAGGTCATCTCGTGGGCGTGCTCTGGATCCATCTTAAACAAAAAAGGGCGAAGTAAGGCATAAGACATAGTAATGGCAGACCCTGCTCGAAAGAAATAGTGAGTGAATAGTGCGAATAAAATCAAGCGCTGCGATTATATCAGCTTAACAGAAATAAGAGCAAAGTTTCATGCGCTAAATTTCTGTATTAGAGTACTAATAGCTATACCTACATATTGGCTAAGGAGCTGACAGATGTATTCTAAAGTCCCTAAGGTACAGGACGACCATCCGTCAGGGCTATCCAACCACGGACGATACGATAAAGATGCCATATGAAGGTAAAAATCATGATTAGCAGGCCAAATACCGCTAATAATACCGAACCAATGGCAATATTATTGCTATCAGCCAGCATACTGATGCCAAAACCCCCTAATGCAAAGGTAATGATAATGATGCCTAAGAAGAAAAACACGATGCTATACCAAAAGGTCTTAATCTGCCAATCGAAATGCGTGGACAACCACGAACCCTCTGCGTCATGGCGCTTCGCATAGTTCATCACAATTGGTACAACCCACAGTAATCCAGCGGTAAAATAGCTGATTACGTATAAAAAATAAGTAATATGATTATAAGTGATTAAAGAACGGCGCTTACCAGTGCTCATATTGTCACTCGCCCCATAGCTCTGCCTTTGCTGAGTCATTTCATGATCAAATGCAGCTTCAACTGACGCATTACTCTGGTGTTCAGCAGTTCTGGTCTGCTGATGGCTACGTGTGTCAGGTTTGCGATCAGAAGATTGATTCATCTTAAATATCCATCTCTGGCTGTGTGATAGTTAATCAATTGTGTCAAACGTGCAATTTTTCAATGATGCTAATGATAAATGGCTATTTTAGAAATTGATGATTAGTTAATTTGGGGCAATAGTAGATAAAGAGTAAAATATTTCCAGTTTCCACAGCATATCGATTTATGAGGTGACAGTCGCTTGTACTTGAATGGCTTTGGTAACCAAGTCTTGCTGTATCGATAGCTGACTGAACTGCCAGCCTTGCTGTTCCAGCTTTCCAAGTGCTGTGCTGACCACCGCTTGACTGGCATGATTGAAGCTCAGTTGCACAGCATCACCCGTCGCAACGACTTGAGCGTTGGCAATACCTGAGTTGTTTAACAATGCACTGATACTATTGGCAGGTGGCATGGCGGCTTCACCATCCGCCGTGTTTGCCGCATTGATCGCATTACTATCGATATTGCCAGCTTGGGCACGCAACCAAAAGTAATCAGCCACTTGCTCTTGATAGTCGCGCTTACTATCGTTTGCCGCTTGATGAATACTATAACCACCATAGCCCCCAATGAACAATAATAAGAACATAGACAATACGGCCAATGCCAACTGATCACGTGGCGAAAGTGCCTGCCAACGTAACGATAGCATCTGTTGAAAATTATTTACACGCGTTGACAGCACATTGGTTCCAATACTGTTACTGGTCTCTGGCGTGATGTTATTACGTTTAGTGCGGCGCTGCAATCGTTTCATTTTCCAACCTTTTTGACTTTTATTACCACTGCCTATTTATTACCGTTGCCTAGTTGGCAAATAAATTATGATGCCGCTACATTGGTTTGCGTAGTGTCATTATTTTCTACGACATTCACCGTAACTTGACCACTAAACTGCCCTTGCTCATTACTGTTTACCTGTGCAAGCTTGGCATTTAAACCCTGCGCAACAAGTGTGCTCGTAAACTTATCAAGACTATTACGATCAGGGGCAATCAAGGTAAAGCTGAGTGCTGATGGCTGCATCACTAATGCTTGCGCCCGCAGTGAAGACTGTTTGATTAACGGGGATATACGAGTCAATGCTGCCATATGAGAGGCTGGTGCTTGGCTGTCACTGCGCAGCTTTGGTTGCAATTGCACTTGCAGTTTGGTGCGCGAGCTTAATGGCTCATTTGGAAACCAAGCTTGATACTGCGCCGCAATCTCAGCTTTGGTCGCTACCGTCGCCTTACTATACTGATACCACTGCAGGCCATCGGTCGCCATCTGTAATACCAGTGCCGATAACGCGACCATCGCTGCCACACGCAAATACGGTGAGAGCTTTGAGTCCGTTGATTTAATAAAGAAGTTAAGCGCGTGACGCTCAGGGCTGTCAACAGGCTTGGGCGGCGTGGTCAATGTGGTTAATAATAACTGATGATCTGCAACAAGCGCGGCCGTTTGTGCCATAAAGCTCGTGGGCATTGCCGAATTTGTTGGCTTTGAAAGATCATCTAAAGCCGTTATGGGCGGTAATATATTCACTTCACTTAAATGCGGGAAACGTTCAAAGATCAAGGGCAAATAACTGACAGCCATACCTTGTCGCAATGACTGACGCAGTAGCATGGTTTGCTCATCTTGATACAGTGTTACTTGCTGACCTGCCCCTTCATCTGGCGTTGGCAGCAATAAAAAATCAGGCAGTAACGCCGTTATGCTCATGCCAGCGAGCTTAGCACTCTGCTGCCATGACTCGATATCGCTTTGCGCCAGTGCATACAGTTGGTGATTATCAGCTTCACTGATTTGCCGAATCGCCAATTGCTCAACAGGGGTCAAGGATGTCTCTTCAAACAAGTATTGCTTGCCGCTATTGCCCAGCTGTTTAAGCTGAGTCGCATTCAGCTCAGTATCTACCTGCAATATATGGCTTGATGGAAAGTATAGACACAAAGTCTTCTGTGCATTGGTTTTATAATTACCATAGATTGCTTGTAGCTGTTGCCAACCATCGACCGTTTGCCATTGCTGAATATCTTCATGCCAGACAGCTAGCGGGCTATGCTGCGCTCGTAACCAAACATGTAACACTAAGCGTGTCCTTAATTATTAAAGCTGCTTTAAATGTAGGATAAGATAGGATTCAGACAATCTCATGCTGATGCAGGTTGGTTTGTTATCATCATTGTTCTCCTGTAATAGCTAAAACCTGATGCATTGGCGACTGAAATTTTAGTAGCCAACCCTTACTTAGCCAGTTTAACACCACTAAGCATCAATAGACTAAGTGTCAACAATATCACTGACGATTCGACCTAATCTCAATACGGCTGCTCAGGCACAAAACGATCAATCTCTTTTGCCATACCTGCCATTACAAATTCCATCTCAAACACCCTTGCTTCTGCAAGAGAAAATGATTCAGGATAATCACCGGTTAATAAACCAGCGATATAAGCAACGATAGACATATGACACACCACTACCAGACACTCAGCGTCAATATTCGCAATATCTATTAAGGCTTGACGCGCATCATCAGAAGGCGTGATATTTTGCTGTACGATTACTGGAACCTTGGGCGCGCGCGTCTGAAATGCTGCTAGCGTCTGCTGTGCTCTATCATAGGGACTGACGACAAAATAATCAGGATGATAGTGAGTCATCACATACTCTGCCGTCTGCATTGCTTGCTGTTGACCAAAGTCAGTTAACTGGCGCGCGCTGTCTGGGCGCGACTCATCTTCTGCTTGACCATGACGTACTAGTATAATTTTCATAACCTTCCTTTATGCATTGTCATGATGACGTTGTTTGCAGAATAATCATTCTTAGAACAACGTCATCATTTAACATTGGGGTTTTTACTTACTGTCAGTATCGCCACTTTCATCATCAGTGCTATCGCTTGACGTCTTCATCTGCGCAGTTAGCGCCGCATTACTATGATCATGTGCCATTACAAATTCAACATCACTACGGAAGCCCGCTTCCATGAGATGTAACGCCACACCTAATGCTGCTTTATCTTCATAAATGACCGCATACAATGCATGGGTAATAGGCATGTAGATGCCTTCTTTGGTAGCTTTCTCATGCACTTGCTGAATGGTATTGACCCCTTCAGCTGTTTGACCGAGTTTTTTCACCGCGGCCTCAATACTCATACCGCGACCGAGCATGTTGCCGATACGATAGTTACGACTGAGCTCTGAGCTACAAGTGGCGTATAAATCACCCACACCAGACAATCCTAAGAAGGTAAGCGGATTCGCACCCGCCTCAACCCCAAAGCGGCTCATCTCTGCCAAAGCACGAGTCAATATCATTGCCTTGGTATTTTCACCGACATCATAGGCCGCCGCCATTCCCATGGCAATCGCATAGATATTCTTTAGCGCACCGCCAAGCTCCACACCTTTGACATCATCACTGGCAAACACTCGAAAAAACGCACTATGTAATGCGGCTTGTACGGCATGGCGCAAGGGCTCAGACTCACTGGCGATAACGGTCGCCGATGGCATGTTTTTCATGATCTCTATCGCAAGGTTTGGCCCCGACATGACACCAAAATTCACTTCAGGTAGCTCATCTTTAATAATGTCGCTCATCATGGCAAAAGTATCTTTCTCCATACCTTTGGTCAATGACACAATAGACTGACCACTGATAAATGGTGCAATATTCTTTAGGGTCTCACGAAAAGCTAAGCCAGGCACAGCGATGAAAACGATATCTTTGTCTTTGACGGCTGCTGCCAAGTCATGGCTGTACTTAAGGCTGTCATCAAGCTTATAACCTGGTAAATATTTTTTATTGGTCTGCGTTTTTATCATCGCTTTTACCGTACGCTTGTTACGTACCCATAGCGTGGTATCACAGCCATTGCGTGCAGCCAAGTTTGCCATTGCTGTACCAAAACTACCACCGCCTAGAAACGCCAAACGTAGCTTGGTAGGATTGCTGTGAATATCCGCCATGTTTTTTGCCACTGCTGATTCTACCGCGCTAGGATTGAGTTTTTTACGACCAATACCCGATTTGGTAGCACATTCGATGATACCTGCCAGCAGACTGTTTTGCTTTTCAGGGGCATTCGTATTCACCTCAGTATTATCGCTACTTATGTCTTTATTGCTCTCATTAGGGCTGGTCATTTGCTGTTATCCGTATTGGCTGATTTATTATTAATAGAATTTATCATGGGTTATTTATCATGACTTATGACGCTTTGGAGTATTGAGGCTATCTATCTTTTTGCTACACGACCGACTGTCTTCTTAGAGAGCGGTATTCGTCAAGAGAAAAGCGCCACTAAACAGCGCTTAGATATATTATGACTCAAATCGCACTAAAGACTCGATATCAATCGGTTTACGGGCGGGTTCATTTTTGGGACTGGTGCCAGTATAAACAAAAGCCGTCACATAATCATCTGGACCAACGTCAAAATATAATTTAACAGCAGCTTCATTACATAGCAGTCCCGTACGCCACACTGTACTAAAACCTTGGGCTTTTAGCGCCAAAATCAGGTTTTGTACAGCTGCACCCGCACTTAGCATTTGTTCAAAAGGAGGAACTTTTTTGTGCGCTTGTATTTTTGTGACAACTGTGATGATGACGGGCGCTCTTAATGGCATGGCCTGAGTTTTTACGATGTCCTTTTCGGACAGCGTTTCGCCCTCTTGCACCGCTTTAGCTTGAGCCGCTGCGACCAAGGCATTGCCCAATTCATGACGGGCGTCCCCCTGTGTCACTATAAAACGCCATGGGCGCAGTTTTTTATGATCTGGCGCTGTCGCCGCACACTCAATCGCTGTTTCGATTTGGGCATGTGTGGGTGCTGGCGTATCCAAATTGCCCATACTGCGCCTTGAATTGATCCAGCCAATCATTTCTTCACTGCTAATCGGCATACTGTTAGTGGTGATGTCTTTGGTCGACAGTTTTTTATCATTTTCGTCGGATGTAGTCATTACCGCTCCTTATTTATTATTATCTTTTTATGCAAAAAACCAATGCTTTGGTTGGCTCTCAATACTGTCAAAAAACACGTTATGTCAAACGAATATATATCAATATTGAGTGTGAATGACTTGAATGGAAAACCATGAGTGTTTTAATCGACAACTTGTAGATTATCATCGGCTATGAAGAGGCTTTAATTATGCCGCATCATCGACCCGATGCTCCATGCGCAGATAATCCTCTGACTGCATCTCAAGTAAGCGCGAGCGTGTCCGTTCAATCTCAAACGCCAATTTCTCTCCTTGATATAGGTCCAAAATCGACTGCTGCGCTCTAACCAGCAATTTAACACGGCGATCATAAAACTCATCAACCAGATAAATAAACCGACGGGTCGGATCACGTAAGTCATCATCTAAGGCAGGCACGGCATTGACCAATACTGTGCTGAACTGCTTGGCGATTTCGATGAAATCAGATGCTGATCGTGGCTCCATACATAAATGACGGAAATCACAGAATAAAATATCCTCAGTGCGAGCATTAATTCTAATTTCGCGACCATTAATCGTAATTGGCTCATTACTGATTTTTTGGTTATTGGATAAACTGGCAAAACGGTTGGCTAACCAATGATGATTCGCTTTCGTCATAGGCGACTCATATAGCTCTGCCTGCTGCAATACGCGCAAACGATAGTCGATACCAGAATCGATATTCATCACCGTAGTATGACGCTCTACTTCAGCGATAGCGGGCATAAAACGGTCACGATGTAAGCCGTCTTTATACAATCCTGATGGCTCAATATTTGAGGTGGCGACCAATGTAATACCACGATTGAACAGCATGGTAAATAAATCACCCAAAATCATGGCATCAGAAACGTTAGAAACAAAGAACTCATCGAAACAGATAATAACCGCTTCTGCATAAATGATGTCGGCGACTTTTTCTAATGGGTCACTCTCACCTTGCAGCTTGTTTAGCTCTTGATGAACGCGCTGCATGAAATGATGAAAATGCAGACGCATCTTGCGATCAATGGTCAATGAATCATAAAACATGTCCATCATCCATGTTTTACCACGACCTACCCCGCCCCACATATACAACCCCGTTGGTGCTGTCGGCTTGGACTTTAAAAAGCCAAAAAAGCTTTTCTTCTGTGGCGCACTATTGATGAGCTGATGATGTATCTCATCAAGATAGCTCATGGCCTTAAATTGCTGCTCATCTCGAGTAAACTCATCTGTACTGACGGCTTGCTCGTAACGTTGCAATGGAGATAAACTCATAATACGACTCATCATTAGACAAAATAAATAGTAAGGTAATGGTTGATTCTGCATGAACTCGTCAAAGTAAAGCGATCAGAGCTCATGACTTGATAGCGGTTCTCTATCCTAATATTACTAGGTAACAACTAAGCGTCGCTACCAAAGGTATGCTTTTCTAATAAGCCTTTCAACTCTGACAGACGTCCATGAAAAAAGTGCCCTGCGCCCTCTACAACGCTGACAGCAATTCCTAATCGCTCCGCAAATGCTTGCATATTATCAGGGTCAATCACTTCATCAGCATTGCCATAAATCTCAAAAGTTTTATCGGCTGGCAAGCTTATATCACTGCTGTTATTTTTTTCAACGGATGGAGCAATAAGGGCGATTTTAGTAATCTCAAAATCGCCTAGCCCCCAAATATGAGGGGCTTCAAGTACCTGCTCAGCCACCCGTGCTGTCACATAACCGCCAAAAGAAAAACCACCCAACCATAACTTGCGCGCATTGGTTTGCTCTGCAATCCATTGTAGCACGGTCATTGCATCTACGACTTCACCATCCGCATAATCGTGCTCGCCAGTCGACTGCCCGACACCGCGAAAGTTAAAGCGTACCACGTGCATACCATTATCACGAGCAAAGCGATACATCGTCGTTACCACTTTATTATTCATCGTGCCGTCGAATAACGGATTGGGATGACACAGTAACGCCACTGTATCGGTATTTGGATTGTTAGGATTATCTTGTTGCCAAAGCGCGTCGACTTCGAGCACGCCAGCAGGAGCAGGAATTAATGGCATAAAATTACTTATTGATTAAAAATGAATAGGTCAATTATCCTAGATATGGTTTATATTTCAAGTGATTTGCTGTGTCATAGTACCGCTTATTTTCATTTTCGCTCATCATAAGTAAACGTCGCCTATGAATATATGATGAATATGTGCGGTCTCTGCAATACCGCACACAATAACCGACTAGACACCCCAGAGCCGAATAGGGTAGATTCATCATAGTTGTTGAGCCACCTATGGACGGATACGTGCATGGCGTATCCTCAACTTTGCTGTGATATTCAACTTTATATATGACTGACAGACATTAGGAATCGTTTATGAATACTATTAATAAAACCGCTGCACTGACTGCTACTTTGGCGGCAGCACTCGCCCTAAGTGCTTGCCAAACTACGCCTTCATCACCAGTTATCCAGCGTGCAAACTCTATTTATGAGACGACTGGCATCGCCGATAGCAAAGTAAAAGCACAGCAAAATGCGATAGACAGCGCACAAAAGACTTGCAGAGGTAAGCAAGTTATTATCGTCGATGACAAAGTCACTTATAACGGTATTTTAGATGAAAATACCGGTCGGATGATTGGGCAAGCCAGTGCCGTCCTCGGTACGATCCTTGGTACGGGCTCGCCGAACTTATCACGTGATGACGATTACGAGTATAAAATCAACTTTCGTTGCCAATAAAATAATTATTATTTCATAAAGCACTTATTTGGCGGCTCGTTATTTAATAAAGTATCTTGTTATTTAACAAAGTATTTAGCGAACCAATCAGCGATAAGAATATATTAGTCGCTGACTGGTTGGCTTCTCTTTTTGTGTGCTCGCTTTTGGGGTAAACTATCCTTTCTGATTTTTTATGACTCTTATTCTATAAACAGCTCGTTTTTAAGCTCCCTCACTTTTGGTCTATTATTATGCGCAAACCCAACCTGTCAAATATGAAACCAGCTAAGGTATTAGCGCCTGCTAAAGATTTAGCGACCTTGGAAGCCGAGTTAGCTGAGCAAGAAAACAATATAGAAGTCAATTTAGAAGATACCGTTCTGCGGTTGAGTGACTATTTATCAGCCGTTGATATGGTTATCAAACAGACCTTTAACCACCGTGTATGGGTAAAAGCAGAGATTCGCAATCTATCTAGTAAAGGCGGGCATTATTACTTTGAATTGGCAGAAAAAGATGATGACGGTAAGGTCATTGCTAGTTGCCGCGGCAATCTTTGGCGCTTTAAAGCAGCACGCGTCTTAGCAAAATTTGAGCGCGCAACTGGCATGCCCCTTGATCGTGATTTGACAGTATTGCTCAAAGTATCCGCAGGCTTCCATGCGCAATATGGCTTCTCTCTCACTATTGAAGATATTGACCCTAGCTACACGTTAGGCGACTTGGCGCGGCAGTATGCAGAGATGGTCGACCGCTTGACGGGAGAAGGCTTATTAAACCTGAATCAACAGCTGCCTGTTCCATTTGATATTGAGCATGTGCTGGTCATTGCCCCTGAAAAAGCCGCTGGATTAGGCGATTTTCAAGCCGACGCTGATCGCTTAGCGCGCACAGGTGCCTGTCATTTCCATTATCATAATGCGACCTTTCAGGGTAATCATGCGCCAAGCGAGATCCGCCAAGCAATCGTTAACGCCCAGCAGCAGTTTTTTGATACTTATAAGCACCTGCCAGACTTATTAGTCATTATTCGTGGCGGCGGTGCGGTCGGTGATTTAGCCTATCTAAATGATTATGAATTGGCAGCATTGGTTGCCGAGCAGCCTATCCCTGTCTGGGTTGGCATTGGTCACGAGCGTGATAAAGTGATCTTAGATGAAGTCGCGCATACTAGCTTTGATACCCCATCAAAGGTGATTGCCGCTATCATGACGCATTTAGCCCAGCTCGTCACTCAAACGCTGCAATACCAAGCGCAAATAAAACAAGCTGCTCAGCGTCAATTAAGCACCGCTGCACAACAAACGACACGCCAGTTGAGCCAAATACAATCACAAACAATTGGTCAATTAACCGCTCTGCAAAAAGACAGTGATTATGCGTGGCGTAGTATTCAGCAAAGCGCTCAGCGCCAAGTCAAGCAAGCCGCCAGACTCACCAGCGAGCTACGCACACAGACTCAAGCGGCTGCCTATCAGCAGTTAACAGTGGCTGCTAGCGCCAGTCAAAATAACCAAAAAACGATTATGCATTCCGCACAGCAGCAGTTAATACAAGCACAGCGTGATAGCGAACATCTGCGTGATATTGTGCTCCTGCACCGTCCTTCTCGGGTGCTCAAGCAAGGCTATACCATGCTTACTGATGCAAAAGACAAGCAAATACTGACCAGCGGTACGCAGCTCCATCCAGAACAAACGGTGCACATTCTCTTAAAAGACGGTAAAGCAAAAGCACAGATTATTGACGTAAATATTAATAAATAAGAAGTACAACCTACCGTCGATTCAACTTAATCAAAGACTTTATTTTAAAATTAGGAAACCTTATGACAACCCCTACTCGCAAACGCAAAAAAGCCGCCCCAAAAACCTTTAAAGCGGCTTATGATATTCTAAAAACCAATGCCGCTGAATTACAGCAACAAGATGAGCCAGATATTGATAATCTGATGACGACTGTTGAAGAGTCGATTGCTGCTTATCGCGTTTGCGAAACCCGTATCAATGCGGTACAGCAAGCACTAGATGCCGCTTTTGCTGAAGAAGAAGATAAAACAGAGAATAGCGACAGTTAAGTTAAGTCAATTCTATTCAGGCTCGTCGACTTCAAATACTTGGCGCAAATAGGCAAGATACGTGTCGTTATTAATCATGGTCTTGCCTGGACTGTCTGACAGTTTAGCGACTGGCTGCCCATTGCATTCCACCAATTTTAAGACAATATTTATCGGGGTGATACCCATATCATTGGTGAGGTTGGTACCAATACCAAAGCTGGTCTTTATTTGACCTTTAAAATACTGATGTAAATCCCAAGCTTTATCCAAATCTAAGCCATCACTAAAGGTTAAAATCTTGGTTCTTGGGTCTATTTTAAGATTTTTATAATGAGCAATCGCCTTATCACCCCAGATATACGGGTCACCGCTATCGTGACGTAAACCATCAAACAGCTTAGCGAAATACAAATCAAAGTCACGTAAAAACGCATCCATCCCAACGACATCGGTCAGCGCAATACCCAAATCGCCTCGATACTCATGCACCCACGCTTCAAGCGCCGCTTTTTGTGAATCACGTAAACGCACATCCAAAGCCTGAAATGCCTGCATAAATTCATGTGCCATCGTACCGATTGGCGTCATTCCCAGCTTTTTTGCTAAATACACGTTGGAAGTACCGCTCACTATTTTTGGTTCCGCTTTATGCAAAGTCTCAACCACATGGGCTTGCCAAGCTTTGCTAAAACGTCTACGAGTACCAAAATCAGCGATAATTAATGGCGGGGTATTAGCATCACATTTTGCCTGCTCTGTCGCATATTGATGCAACAATGTGACTTTTTCATCCAATCTGCGCTGCCCTTCTTCAATCACACTGGCATTCGATAGCGCATCAAAATACAGCTCATTAACGATGGCGAGTACAAACACTTCAAAGAACATCGCTTGAATCATCGGTCCTTCGATATCGATAAATAAGCGACCTTTATCATCCGTACTGACGGTAATAAAACGACGTTTCAACTTAAACAATTCTAGATAGTCAACGAAGTCTGAGCGCATAAAGCGCAAACCACGTAAGTACTCTAGTTCATCCTCTAAAAATCGTAATTCACATAAATTGTCTAACTGCTGCTCTAGATCATCTTTAATATCAGCCAATGGATACAGCGTGTCTTTATTATTACGGCAGCGAAAGCGATACACACCATGTGTCTGTGGAAACTGATGCAGCATGGCTTGCAGCATCGTAAATTTATATAAATCATTATCGAGTAAAGAGGTAATAATAGGTTCGAAAGGTTTAGAGGTATGAGTAACGGTCATGTTACAGCCTTAAATACAAAAATGAAAAGCCGCCAAACAAATCCAGCGACGAAATAGGTATACATAACTTTGACTTCCTCCCCGCCCTCAAAGGAGGGGGATTCCTACTAAAGACGGCCAAGCCCGACCGCGAGAATGTTTTTTGCTCCATTAACA
>NZ_JBQSXK010000010.1:0-117675 GCF_052378115.1 Psychrobacter sp. AOP30-A2-5
GTCCTTTGAGGGCGGGGAGGAAGTCAAAGAAACCCTATCCGTTACTGAATGAATAACTGAGTGAGTGACAGAATTGCGGCTACTGGAATTCTTTTAGTGTCTGCTCATATTTGGCAATTTGCTCATCATAACCTTTAATGGTGTCATTAAACTTAGTCATAAGCGTCTCAAACTCTTTTTGTTGATTCAGTTTCATCTGCTGCATATCAATCACTTGCTGAGCTTCTATCTGCTCCCAAACTTGATGCTGAATAATCAAACGCGCTAATGCTGGGCTCTTGGCACTGAGCCTACCGGCAATTTCTGCATGCTCAAATAACTGCGGAGCCAATGTCGCGATATTGATTAACGTATCAACATCTTCTGCGCTAAGAGGCGTCGTCACAGGCTGATAAAGCGCTTCCATCGCTTGCTGGTAGCTTTCGATGATTTGATCTTCTGTTAGCATGACAGGCTTACGCGGCTCAAGGCTAATGCG
This sequence comes from Psychrobacter sp. AOP30-A2-5, assembly GCF_052378115.1. Taxonomy (NCBI): domain Bacteria; kingdom Pseudomonadati; phylum Pseudomonadota; class Gammaproteobacteria; order Moraxellales; family Moraxellaceae; genus Psychrobacter; species Psychrobacter sp. AOP30-A2-5. The sequence continues at coordinate 479 of NZ_JBQSXK010000010.1, forward strand.
CTTTAACACCGTTAAATCACGCTCGCCAACTTCCGTACTGGTATTGATATCAGCCTCAGCGGAGATATCCACTTCATCATTTGTGGTGTCAGCAGATAATGAGCTGCTATCAGCTGTGTCGTTTTTATTCTCCATCACGTTATCAGTATTAGTATCGCTAGCAGTATCATCATTCAGCAGCAATGAATCCTCACTATCTGAGCTATCAGCGGCTTGTAGGGATTCATACTCTGCTTGTAAACGACGCTGTAGCCTTTGTGCTTGCGCGACATATATGGGCTGAAACTGCTTTATACGGGCAGCAGCAGAATCACTTGGGCGCATAGGCTGACTGTCTTCAGTGCTCGTTTTTTCAACGCTCTGACTGTCTTCTGGCGCAGGTTGAATCTCTGCTTGCTGCTGACAACCACTTAACAGCAATACGCCGCTGAGTGTTGCCGCAAGCAAGGTTGACGAGTGCTGTAAAAGGGTGTTGTTTTGATTGATAGAATCATCAACCACACCTTTATTCATTTTATAACTGGGCTTTTTTGGCAAAAATTTAAACATAAGGGTACGTATCCTTGTTAAGGCAAAATGATAAAAACCAAAGTCGTCATGGCAATCCATTGCCAATGGATATCACTTCATATTGTCGTCAGACTTCACGATTAAAAATGGAATACAAGTTTCTAATGCTTGACAGTCTTGTCCACGCTGACGACGAATAAAATAATCCTGAACCATACGCGCCTGCTGTTCGATACCGTAGTTAAAGAAGGATTTGCCTGTCTTGAGCACATAATCATAACGGCGATCAATAAGTGCACCGCGCACCACTTTTAAGCCTTGCTGTAATTGCCATACATGGGTCAATTCATGTATCAGCCAGCTTTTTTTACTCAATGGAGCATCGCTAAAATCTACTGTCCAATCTGCTCGGTTAAAATAAATATTGCCATTAGGGCTAACGGCATAATGTTTCAACACCCACCAAGCAGTCTTGAGCTGAACCTCATCGAGATTGATACTGTCGCCAAATACTGACCGCGCCAGCGCTATCTCACCTGTAGTAAGCAAACGTGATTGCTGCTTGGCACTGCGATGTAAATAGCGAGCAAACAAGCGCTGCAATATCGGCGGAGACATCATGACGGTAATACCTTATGCCTAATGAATGGATGATCAAAAATGATAGGTCGTAAATCGCGCGTGATATCTGCGATCTATCAATGCTGTTGAACCGTTAATAGGGATAAAAGCATAAAAATCAAAGTATTTGGGACATAAGCTGTACACTTGATTGACTTTTATTAACGTAAATCTGCGTTAGCCTATCGTGTATGCCACATACCAAGACACATACCAAGACACATACCAAGACACATACCAAGACACATACCAAGACACATACCAAGACACATACCAAGACACATACCAAGACACATACCAAGACACATACTAAATAGCATCTTTATAAATTAGCCTACTTTTACTACTCATGTCTAATATTCATTAGTGCGAAAATCATGCCAAACAGACAGATATGGTCTTTTTCCATAGCAATGATGAATGTAATCTAGGATGTAGTCATTTAGATGCAGCAATAAAAACCCATTAATCACTGTCGTTATGAACTAATTGATAGCTGTTTAAATTGATAATAGAGATTTCTATGCCGCCTAATTTTCATGCCGATACACCCCTTGCCCAGCGTATGCGCCCAACGACACTTGATGCAATCATTGGTCAAGAACATCTACTAGCGGCAGGTGCGCCCTTGCTGCGTTTGGTCGAACAAGGGCATCTGCCATCGATTATTTTGCATGGTGAAGCTGGCATCGGCAAAACGACTATTGCCATGCTGTTGGCTGATGCTGTTGGCAGGCCTTTTCATGCCTTGTCTGCCTTGAATACTGGGGTCAAACAGCTGCGAGAAGTGTTAGACAATAAGGACTCATTGGCATTTGAATCACCTGTGGTTTTTATCGATGAGATACACCGCTTTAACAAGGCTCAGCAGGATGCCTTACTGGGCGCGGTCGAATCTGGTGATATTACCTTGATTGGTGCGACAACTGAAAACCCTTCTTTTAGTGTCAATAATGCCCTGCTATCACGTTGCCAAGTATATCGTTTAGAGCCACTGACGCCTGAGCAAATCAGTGCGGTATTGCAAAGAGCAATTTCAGAAGATTCAGTGCTGAAGAATTTGACGGTTGATTTACAAGCACAGGACACTATCAGTCAACTGGCGCATGGCGATGCGAGGAAGGCGCTGAATTTATTAGAGCTTGCTATTCAAACGGCGGACACTAAGCAATCACCGCTCGTCATTAACGATGAATTGGTCGCTCGTGTTGCTCAGACCGCGCTGGTACGCTATGACAAAGATGGCGAGCAGCATTACGATATTATCTCGGCGATGATAAAGTCCGTACGTGGCTCAGACCCTGATGCTGCGCTTTATTGGATGGCGCGGATGTTAGTTGGCGGTGAGCCTGCCGATTTTATCGCGCGGCGTTTGGTCATCTTGGCCAGTGAAGATATTGGTAATGCCAACCCTAATGCTTTACTGCTTGCCGATGCAGCATTACGTAGTGTGCAGTCAATTGGTATGCCAGAAGCGCGTATTATCTTGGGGCAAGTATTGGTTTATTTGGCGACCAGTGCCAAAAGTAACAGCACTTATAAAGCCATCAATGCGGCGATGGCATTGGCAGAAAAAGATGCCTCACCTGTGCCGCTACACCTACGTAATGGCGTAACCAAACTGATGCGTAATCAAGGCTATGGTCAAGGTTACGCCTATCCACACGATTATCCCAATCACTATTATCCGCAAAGCTATTTGCCAGACAATTTAGTTGGAACCAGCTTTTATGAATTTGCCGACAACCAGCGCGAGCAACACAGCAAACAGTTTATGGATTGGCTAAAAAGCCAAGCAGCCAGCAACGACTGATGGCTCACATGGTCGATTATCCCATTGCTTACTGCGTCATTGAATACATGAATCGTCGTGACCATTAATAATACTTATCACTATATTTGACAGACTGGTCCATATAATTTCGAGATGAAGCAGCATAGTGGGCTGAAAAGCGTTAAAATGTCCTCATATTGATATATAAGCAATGATTAGATAATGTCTACGGTGGATCAATTTGATTCCATGCACTTTGCCTAACCGCAACAGCGCTCTGTAGCATCTACTGCTACAATAGACAGACAATGCTTTATATTCCACATCACACCTATCTATAAATAATAAAATATTGAGACTTACTATGAGTTTAAATACGATTCCTGAGATTATCGAAGACATTCGTGCTGGCAAGATGGTCATCTTAATGGATGATGAAGACCGTGAAAATGAAGGTGATATCATTATGGCAGCGACCCATGTGCGCCCTGAAGATATTAACTTTATGATTACTCATGCACGTGGTTTGGTCTGCTTGACCTTGTCACAAGCACGCTGCCAACAGTTGGCGTTGCCGCTGATGTCTGATCGTAACGAGGCAAAATTTAGCACCAACTTTACGGTTTCTATCGAAGCCGCTGAAGGCGTTACCACGGGTATCTCTGCTGCTGATCGCGCTCGTACAATTCAAGCAGCGGTTTCTTCTTCGGCAAAACCTGAAGACATCGTCCAGCCTGGACATATCTTCCCAATCATGGCTCAAAATGGTGGCGTCTTGCACCGCGCTGGGCATACCGAAGCTGGTTGTGATTTAGCACGCCTAGCAGGGCTTGAGCCCGCAGCAGTGATTGTCGAAATCATCAATGCTGATGGTACGATGGCGCGCCGTGATGACCTTGAGATATTTGCCGAAGAGCATGGCATCAAAATGGGTACAATTGCTGACCTCATCAACTACCGCATCGCGAACGAGCAAACGGTAGAAGAAATTGAGTCGCGTCCTTTTGAAACGGAATACGGCACCTTTACGCTACATCGCTTCCGCGAATTTGGCGCTGATGAAACGCATTTGGCTTTGGTAAAAGGCGATGTGAGCGAAGGCGTCAGCACCGTCCGTGTCCATGGTTTTCACCCACTACGCGACTTGTTTGCTGCCAAAAATGATATGACGGGTCGTAGCGGCTGGAGCGTGCGCTCAGCACTGGAAGAAATAAGCAACTCAGATCGCGGCGTGTTAGTTTGGATTGGTAGCAACCAGCCAATAGATTTAGGAGAGGCGTTAGACAAAGCGGCAGACAATGAATCGCAATCGACCATTACTCAGCAGCCGTATCGCAGCATTGGTGTCGGTGCACAGATTTTGCGTCATTTAGGCGTTCGTGATATGCGTTTATTATCATCACCCATGAAGTTTTACGCATTATCAGGCTTTGACTTGAACGTCATCGATTTCGTACATGCGCCAAAGCAAGATTAATATTTGACTGATTGGCTGGCTGATTCGATATCAGTCACATAGCAAAAGGGCACGCTAACGTTACGTTAGCGTGCCCTTTTTTCCATTTATTTAATATTCAGTGCTAAAGCTTCGGTATATGACCAACTTTTGCTTCTAATGCCAATAGCCGAGCGCGCTCTTCCTCTGTCCAAGCTAACTTACGCTTTCCATCACTATCGAAACGTACCACGACTGCCTCAGCCGTCGCGACGATGGCCGCTTGCGCGGTGCTATAGTAGCTATATTCCATCACGATACTCGTATTCCCTAAACGCTGACAGCGCAATCCTAATAGCAAAGTATCCGGATAAGTCACAGGGCGTAAATACTGGCAGCTAGATTGTGCCAATACCGTCACCATACTGCCATCAAACATACCTAGCGCCTGCAAATAGCCAATTCGTGCTGATTCAGCGTAACGGTAATAAATCACATTATTTAAATGGTTAAACGCATCCATCTCGCCCCAGTGAATGGGCTGGTGATGAATAATGGGATAATGAGACAATTCGTCAGGATGATTATCTGCGATATTGGAGGCTGCATGTGCTGCTTGATTCAAACTGTCCATAACGTCATTTCTCTTATTTTTATATTCATAAATCTATCAATCAACATCCACTGAACCACTAACGCTGAGATTTATCCAAAATCTGAGTGGTCAACAATGGCGTTGGTTTTGGTGCATTGGCAATCAATTTATCTAACCAATCTATAACTTCTGCGATATTTGTCGGAGAGGATCTGGTTGGTAGGTTCTTGTCGGTAGAGGTTTGCTTTTTGCCTACGGACGCATCATTAGAAGCGTTTTCAGTATTAGTCATGGCTGCCTTTGGCGCTGACTCTTGAGGAATAGCAGATTTCGGCACCAAGGTTTGTAGTTGATTTCGTGCTTGACGCAGATAACCAACCAGCTGCTCTTGTTCGCGCATATTACTGGCTTGACTGGCCAGATTTAAGGTCATAATCACTTCGTGAATGGTCAGTTGTTTGCGCGAGAGGCTCATATTATTATCAGCGCTATTGTGCGATGTCGACTCACTACTCACACGCTCATAGCTGTGCAAAAACTCTTGAATATTTTGGATGGCGAGGTTTTGCAGCTGCCAAGGACTAGGCTGAGTGCTGCTCGCCTGCAAACGTTCGATGTCTTTCATCAAGCTTTGTTTGATCACAACCGTTAGCGCTGGAGCAATCTCATTGCTGCTTTGCGAAAGCTGCCAGTGTAGACCACGCAACAAATCAATCGCCGCACTGTCATTATTGTCTGCCAATAATCTATCAGCGGCTTGTATTTGAATACGCAATAAATCTAACTGGTTTTGCGCTTGGCTACTGGCGGCAGATCGAGGCTCTGGCAGCGTCTGCTGACTCATCGCAAATAGACGGTCATCCATCTCATTGAGACGGCTGACGACTTGCTCGTTGCTTTGCAAACGCTCATTAACACTATGTTGGAAACGCTGCTGGCTGATGTAGAGCCACAATAGGGCGGCGATAAGCAACAAGATAACCAGCCACTGCAGGCGCAACAAAAACACATTTGCTTGTCGGCGCTGCTGAGTAGCAGAAGGTTCCTGAGATAATGATTCAGAATTGATTGACATAAGGCAGCACCGTTATTTTGGCTAAAACAGGTTTAAAGCGAATAAATAAAAAGTGAAACATAATAGATAAGGACAGGTCATCGGTTGGTACATTTATACATTCAACAGGCTTTAGCATGAATAGCAGCAAGAATGGTTTCTGGCGCCAAATCTTCCACACGCCAATAACTTAACTGCTGCTCAGCGACCATATTGGCTAAACGCTCACCCAACACCACATAAGAAAAGTCTGACAATTTATAGGGCAAAATAGCAGAGGTTTCTCTGGCTGTTTCTTGCTCTAATGCCTTTTCTGCTACAGCCCGAACGATGCTTTCCCAATGCTCAAAGGCTGTACCGCTACTGATCACAACGATTGGCTTTGGTTGCTGCGCTGCCAACGCATCTTGCATCATATTATGCGTTAAATTATCGGTTAAAAATTCTTTTAGCCACTGCTCATATTGAGCCATCGCCTCGACTGGCATTCTGCGCTCATACCAAGCAATACTATCGATATGCACACCGCGTGCCAGCAACGTATCGACCAATAGTCGCCTACCACCCAATCCGCGCCACACGAGCAACTTGTCACCTGCTTGCAAATGCCCAATCTCAGGCATCGCTAGCATACCTTCGTTATTGGCAATGTGAGGCTGAAGTACTTGGTAATTCGACGCCTCGACTTTGGCATTATTTAATACCGACGCAGTCGCTTCACCCACGGCAATCAAGTAGCTCGGCGCTTGCAGAGCATTAATTGCAATATCTTTTCGCTCATTATTATTATCATCGTCATCGTCATGATTTTGAGCTTGACGCTCATCTTCAAGCGCTTGCCAAACAGCCAGTCCTGAAGCGGCCGCCGTTGGGCTAACAATCACAAGCGCCTTATAATCGCCTGCTAGCCACTGCCGCATCAGCGTCATGTCTTGCTCAGTCGTTGGGCGTGATTGTAACGTCAACATCGGTATCTCTACCACCGTCAGCCCTGCTACTTGTAGATGATCCGTCAATACAGCGGCACGCTCTACTGGGCGAGTATTGATGACTACTTGCGTGAGTGATGACTCATTATTTGATTGACCATTAGCAATAAGCTGGGCGTGATTTAATGTTGATGACATAGACGTACCATGACAAAAGACTGATAGAATTGGCTTAACGATAGCCCTAGCATCAATAATACTGGGGCTATGACTAAGATAATCAAAATACTGGTATGTTATTCAGGATGATAAATCGCGGATAAGATATCACCCGCGCCATCGGCAAGCAGTATATTGGCGACATCAATACCAAGCTGATTAGCCTGTACTTCTTGCTCGGCTTGTGTGCCGATCAACGTGACGCGCTTCTCTGCTTTTAGCAGCTCGCTGCCATCCGCTTGACCGACGCGGCCACGTAGCCATAACACATTGCCGTTGTCGTTATTGCCATTGTCACCGTTATCATCATTGTTGCTGCTCGTTTCATCCGCCATTTGTAACACGGCATAAGCAGCAATGGGCACTTGGCAGCCACCCTCTAAGTGACGGTTCAGCGCGCGCTCAGCAATGAGACGGATACGAGCTTTATCATCATTCAGTGGTGCCAGTAATTTTAACACCTCATCATCACCTTCGCGGCATTCGATCGCTAAGGCGCCTTGACCAACCGCAGGCAGGCAGGCATTGATATCAAGCTCGCCGCGTATGCGCTCATCCAGCTCGATACGCTGCAAACCACTGGTCGCTAAAATAATCGCATCGTACTCGCCAGCATCTAGCTTGCCCAAACGTGTACCGACGTTACCGCGTAAGGTTTTGATTTGTAGGTCTGGGCGATAGGCTTTAAGCTGACACTGACGACGCAAACTTGACGTGCCAACAACTGCCCCTTGCGGCAATTCATCAATACTATTATAGGTATTAGACACAAAAGCATCAGTCGGTGAGGCGCGTTTGCAATAGACGCCCAGCATCAAGCCTTCTGGAAGCTGCATCGGTACGTCTTTTAATGAATGTACCGCGATGTCCGCTTGTTTGTCATATAGTGCTTGCTCAAGCTCTTTGACAAACAAACCTTTACCGCCAATTTTAGCCAAAGGTGTGTCCAAAATCTTGTCACCCTTAGTGACAATTTTTAGCAAGTTAATCGTCAATTCAGGATACAAATCTAGTAGACGAGCACGGATATGCTCAGCTTGCCATAGTGCTAAAGGGCTCTGACGCGTGGCGATATTCAAGGTAGTCAAAGCAGTTTGCTGCGGATTACTCATAAAGGGCCTCAATAAATTCGATACTGTTCACGTCAGTACTATGCAGGTCAGTATTAAGCAATACTGCAAATTTTCCACAAAAAATGGGCGATATAAACCATATATAGTCAATGCTGACGCAAAAAAATACCCCTATTTAAGCATAAATAAGGGTTTGATGATATGGGATGATTATTTCACGGTTATTTTGCTGTTATTTCACTATACAAACCGCAGCTTACATGCTTTGAATCTTCTCACGTAATGCAGGTAAGTGACGACGGCTAACCGCAAGTGTCTCATCAATGCCTTTAAAGCGTATTTGATATTGTCCTGCATCCAACGTTTCTAAAAAGTCCAAAAAGCTAAGGTTGATGATGGCATTACGGTGTACTCGAAACAGCCGATCCTCAAATTCTTGTTCAAGCTCTTTTAGCGTCTCATCAATCAGGACAATGCCATCTTTGTGACGGACTTTGACGTACTTTTGATCGGCGGTAAAATAATAGATATCTTTGAGCTTGATGAGCTCAACGCCTCGGTGAGTACGAGCAGCGATATGCTCACGTACTGGACGCGCTGTTGGGTCTTCGAGTTTACGAATCTCATTTAACTGCGCCGCGTTCAAATTTTTCGCTTTATCTAGTGCTTCTAGTAACTCGTCTTTATTGGCAGGCTTTAATAAATAACCAATCGCATTGGCTTTTAGCGCGGCAATGGCATAATGATCATAAGCGGTGACAAATATAATGGCTGGCGGATGCTCAAGTTTGGCAAGCTCTTGCGCACAGCGCACCCCATCCATCTCAGGCATACGAATATCTAATAATATGATGTCTGGCTGCTGAGTTTTGACAGCGATAATGGCTTCTGCACCCGTGGTTGCTTGAGCAACGACTTGATGACCTGACTCCTGTACAATTCTAACCAAACGCTCACGTGCTAGTGGCTCATCATCACAAACTACGATACGCATGCAAACTCCAATCCCAGGATAAACTTAGTATTTTTTTCAATGGCCTTACCAACATATTAGCACTCATTACCAATCACTTAGCATAAAAACCTTTAATTATTTCATAAAACAATAACTGGCTATATTGACGTTGATAGCCTTGTGCATTGAGTTTTATTGCGATGCATTTATCGATAATAATTTTTATGGGGAATCATGGCTAAATATAAAGTAAAATAACCCCTTAGCTATAAAGATGGTGCAATAAGTATGCCATACCTATTCCTTGAGAAATAAAATAAAAAAGTAAGCCCCAAAAAAACGGTCATAAACTAACATCTTGCAGCGGATAGTCGATCACAGTAATAATTTGACTACTGGTAACGCTACTTTTAATATCCGCACTTTGGCCGAAATAAGCCCGTAAACGTTCCGCTTGAATATAAAAGTTCATGTGCTGACGTAAATCATGGTTAATAATCATGGCTTTTTTCGGCAGCTCGACACCAATCGTAATCACAACCCGATGCTGCTGCCAAGTGACTCTAATATTGATATAAATTGTTTCAGTGGTCATCTCCACCACATTCAGCAGCATTTTTTCTAGCACGCTCTGTAAGGTCAAGGCGGTAATCACCATGTCATACATGACATCTTCGTCAGGCAATTGCCAACTCACTTCAAGCTTATCCGCTAAGCGGCTAGACTCAATCGCTAGATAGTGCTCACAAAGAGCAATTTCTTCTTCAAAGCTAATCTCTCGTGCCCCATTGAAACTGGCACGGAATAAGGCAGAAACGTGCTGTAATAAAGCGGAAGCTCTTGCTGGATTGGACTCTATCAGTGACACAAGGGTATTGATGGTATTAAAGAAGAAATGTGGAGCGATTCGTGCTTTGATCACATCATTTTGTGCACTCAATTTCTGCTCAAACGATTGTTTGAGCGCATTCGTCTCACGATAACGGCGTAAAAAATACAGTAAGAACACTAAGGTAAAGCCACCACCAATCACCGCATCAAACAATATATTTAGAATAAAAGTTTGACGGTCATATTCAAACCAACCAACATTAATCATTACCAGCATGACTAAAATCATGGATATGGTAGATGCCACCATGAGTAAGGCAAGCACATACATGCTGGCTTTAGGTATGCTCATGCCCTTAAAAATGGGGCGCAAATAATCAATGAGGTATAAGGAAGGAATAATACTCAAGGTGTTTTGCAGGACTCTGCTAAACAGCTGAATCAAAAAATCTGACCACGTGGCAATATCATAGCGATTTATTACCGTGACAAATAGTGACCAAAAAAAGATATAAATGAACCACTGCCAAGGCTTCATGACTTCCATGAGCTTGGGAATAAAAAACTCTAAGCGCTCCGCTAGTAAGGCAACCTCATCCTTTGCTATACTTGAGCTCTTATTCTGCTGACTTGTCTTGTACCGATATGAACGCCAATTCTTCAAAACCTAGTAGTCCCGAATCAAATGTAAACCCATCTGTCTCTGATTCTAGCACAGATGCTCCGATAACAAATAACGCTGCACAAAACAACCCTGTAAGCAGTCCTTCAAACAGCCAAGGCCAGCAGATGTGGGGCGGACGCTTCAGTGAAGCAACGGACAGCTTTGTCGCTGCCTTCACCGCCTCTGTTGGCTTTGACCAACGCTTTGCTCGTCACGATATCGAAGGCTCTATCGCTCATGCGACGATGCTTGGTGAGTGCGACATTCTCACTAATAGTGAAGTCGCGACTATCATTGATGGTCTAGAGCAGGTGTTAAGTGAAATTGAGCTGGGCGAATTTAACTGGTCAATCGCCCTAGAAGACGTGCACATGAATGTTGAGTCGCGCTTGACTGACATCATCGGTGCCGTGGGTAAAAAACTGCACACGGGGCGTAGCCGTAACGATCAGGTTGCCACTGATATCCGTCTTTGGTTACGCGAAGAAGTCGATAATATCATCGCCTTATTAGTGCGCTTGCAAAGCGGTTTGCTTGATTTGGCTGAGCAACATACTGACACTATTATGCCCGGCTTTACGCATTTACAAACAGCGCAGCCAGTCAGCTTTGGTCATCACGTCATGGCGTGGTTTGAGATGTTATATCGCGATACCGAACGTCTGGTTGATGCGCGTCGCCGTATCAATCAGATGCCACTTGGTAGCGCTGCGCTTGCTGGCACGACGTTCCCAATCGATCGTACCATTACTGCTGAATTATTGGGCTTCGAAGGTATTTGCCAGAATTCGCTTGATGCCGTATCAGACCGTGATTTTGCGATTGAATTTACCTCAGCCGCTTCTATCTTGATGATGCACATGTCACGGATGAGCGAAGAGATTATCCTATGGATGTCAGCGCAGTTTAACTTTGTACAAATCCCTGATCGCTTTTGTACTGGTTCATCGATCATGCCGCAAAAGAAAAATCCTGATGTACCAGAGTTGGTCCGCGGTAAAGCAGCACGTGTCTTTGGGCAGTTAATGACACTCCTTAGCCTGATGAAAAGCCAGCCTCTTGCTTATAACAAAGACAACCAAGAAGACAAAGAGCCACTATTTGATTGCGTCGATACGCTTACCGGCTGTTTATTGGCTTTTGCTGATATGTTACCGAATATCACTCCAAATAAAGAAAACATGCGCGCTGCCACCATGAAAGGCTATGCTACTGCCACTGACCTTGCAGATTATTTGGTACGTAATGGTGTGGCTTTCCGTGATGCGCATGAAGTGGTCGGTAATGCCGTTGCTTTGGGTATTAAAGAAGGCGTTGATTTGAGCGATTTGTCATTGGCGCAGCTACAGCAGTTTAGCGATGCTATCGGCGATGATGTATTTGAATATCTAACGCTAGAAGGCTCATTAGCAGCCCGTGACCACTTAGGTGGTACAGCACCAAATCAAGTTAAGCAAGCCGTTGCTCGCGGTCGCAGCCGTTTAGAAGTATTCGCGTGAAAGCGCATTGTTGACCTGATAGCTTCTACCATAAAAAACACCCGCCCCTGCTGCGGGTGTTTTTGATACCATGATGAGGTAAAGTAAATTCAGCTAATAATATTTAAGTCACTTATGCTGAATAAGTGCTAACTAATACCATTCACAGAAATTAGAGTAGCAAGGAAAACGAGTGAAAGTGCTACGCCTTATAGGCTAAGCAAGTTTGACACAGCTAATCTTACTTTTTAGGTTTGGTATAACTATTCTCATGAGTGATTCAATAACATATTTTTATAATAACTAAACCATAATAAGGAACGCCTTATGACTGAGACTTTTAATCCCCAAGCCAATACGGTATTTTGCCGTAAATATCAGCAAGAATTGCCAAAAATGCCGCACCCGCCTTTTCCTAATAAAAAAGGTCAGGAGCTACAGGAAACGGTATCTGACAAAGCGTGGAAAGAATGGCTTGAACAGCAAACGATGCTGATTAACGAAAACCATCTAAGCATGTTAGATCCTGCTGCCAAAAAATTCCTCACTGAACAACGGGATAAATTTTTAGATAATGAAGATTATGAGCGTGCACAAGGTTGGACGCCAGAGAGCTAGTTATTTTTTATTATTGCCATAAAATAAAAAACGCGCTATTTAATATCGCGCGTTTTTTTGGATGTAAAATTTACGATGAACTGTTTTTTTCAGCCCTCATCACCGTTTGAGTCTACAAAATCCGTGGCTGACTTGACGGCAGGTTTAGTGGCAGATTTAGCGACAGACAGGGTGCTGACTTGGCGCGCCGCCATACGGTCATTGGCTTCTTGCACCGCTTTTTCGACCAGCGCATAGTCGGAATGACGCACATCTTGCCCACTAATATAGTTAATCACCAGTTCTGCAATATTTTGTGCATGATCGCCCACCCGCTCAAGCGCGCGCAATACCCACATAATATTGATGACTTTTGAAACGTGCCGTGAATCTTCCATAATATAGGTCATCAAAGCACGGATGGCTGACTGATACTCATCATTGACCATGCTATCGTTACGCATGACCTCAAACGCTTGCTCAGCATTCGATTGGCTAAATGCCTCTAGCGCATTGTGCAGCATCAAACGAACCTGATTGCTTAGGTGTTGAACTTCTGCATAACCATACGACAGCTTACCTTGTGCCGCAATTTTTTTGGCCATCTGAGCAATTTTGACGGCTTCATCACCGATGCGTTCTAAATCAACCACGCCTTTACTGATGGACATGACCAAGCGTAAATCACTGGCGGCGGGCTGGCGTTTGGCGACCAATAGCAAGATATGCTCATCCAACTCGACTTCCATTCGATTGATATCAAAGTCCATATCAATCACCTCTTGCGCCAGTGTCTCATTTTTATCGATAAGCGCATGGATCGCTTTCGCCACTTGGTTGGCCGCGCTATCGCCCATGTATAAAAATAAACGGATAGCTTCATCAAGATCTTGGTCAAAACTTTTGGAGATATGCTTATCGCTTTGCATAAGAGGTATTCCCTAAAATCCATATTTTGGTAGCGCGGTGTGGCTGTTGAGTCGAACAGATTGGCTCACGATATCTTATTGAACGTATTGAGCACGTCGTCCTTGCTCAGACCGCGATGTTAGCCATAACGACCCGTAATATAATCTTCTGTGGCGGTTTGGGCAGGCTTGGTAAATATCTGGTCGGTCTCGCCCATCTCAATCATATCGCCTAAGTACATATAGACGGTGTAATCTGACACCCGTGCGGCCTGTTGCATGTTATGCGTGACAATGGCAATGGTGTAATCCTGTTTTAAGTCTTCAATCAAATCTTCAATCGCGCCGGTCGAGATAGGGTCAAGCGCTGATGTCGGCTCATCAAGCAGCAATACTTCAGGCTTGGTCGCGACGCTACGTGCGATACACAAGCGTTGCTGCTGACCACCGGATAACGAAAGCCCTGATGCTTTTAGCTTGTCTTTTACTTCTGGCCATAATGCGGATTTTTTGAGTGCCCACTCTACCCGATTGTCCAGCTCAGCCTTACTTAACTTTTCATAAAGGCGTACCCCAAAGGCGACATTGTCATAAATGGACATCGGGAATGGGGTAGGTTTCTGAAAGACCATACCGACTTGGGCGCGTAGCAAATTGACATCGACGTCTTTGCCCAAGATATTGTTGCCATCAAGATTAATATTGCCTTCTGCCCGCATCCCTGGATATAAATCATACATACGGTTGAAGGTACGCAACAGCGTCGATTTTCCGCAACCTGAAGGACCAATGAAAGCAGTGACTTTTTTATCAGGAATATCGATATTGATATTTTTTAGCGCCTGAAAGTCACCATAATAAAAATTCAGATCCCGAATTTGCATTTTTGCAGCAGGCATATTTTTGGGAATATCATGAAGCGTCTGTTTGGTTAGGCTGGCAATATCTGGCTGCTCCATTTGTGCTGCCGTCGACATCGGTCTGTTTAATAAACTGTCTGTTGTTGGATTAAATTTATCTGCCGCATTGAATTTATCGACAGGCTTTTTTGTACGGATTTTGCTCATGACGTCATTCATAATATGTTCCAACCCAGCTCAATGAATATAAATGGAAGTAAATGTTCGAGGTAATCTAGGACAAGCCTTAATTTACCATCAGCCTTTATTTAGCCTGACCTCTACTACCGATGAGCCTTGCCAAAATATTTAATACCAAGACAGAGGTCGTGATCAGCAACGCTGCCGCCCACGCTAAGGTATGCCAGTTATCATAAGGACTCATCGCAAACTGATAGATGGTATTGGGCAAGTTGGCAATAGGCTGACCCATATCGGTACTGAAATACTGGTTGTTAAGCGCCGTAAATAGCAACGGTGCTGTCTCACCAGTGATTCGAGCAAATGCCAGTAACACCCCAGTGGTCAGTCCTGCTCTCGCGGCCTTAATCGTTACTTGAGTCACCATTTTCCACTTGGGTGTGCCAAGTGCGTAAGCCGCTTCACGAATGCTATTAGGAACCAGATTGAGCATATTCTCAGTGGTACGCACGACCACAGGAATAACGATTAATGCCAATGCCAACGCGCCTGCCCAACCAGAGAAACTTTGACCTTTTACCATTAATGCATAAATAAAGAGACCAATCACAATCGAGGGTGCGGATAACAAAATATCATTTAAGAAACGCGTTACCTTGCCAAGCATACTGCCCTGAGCGAACTCGGATAAATAAATACCGGTCATAAGACCAATAGGCGCACCGATAAACAATCCTGAAAACGCGAGCATTACTGAACCGACAATGGCGTTACGCAGCCCGCCCGCACTCATCGGTGGCGGTGTATCAGCAGTAAAAATAGGCAGCTGCACAATACCTTGAAAGCCTTCAACAAAGAGCGTCAACAATATCCAAAACAACCAAAATAGTCCAAAAACCATCGCCGACATGGCAAAGCCTAGACCTAACTTGTTGGTCAAACGGCGCTTGTTATAAAGACTTTGGTTGTAGCGGTTAGCGCTGTTTGGCTGAGTCGGTAGTGGTGCATTGATCGCATTGTTAGCAGCCATACTATTTATTTCCCATATCTTTTATCAATATCCATCAATGTTTATCGACGTCCAATAAATCCGTAAAAGACCTATCGAGATTGTCAAACGACTACCGATTGCCTGCCTTGTGATCCATGCGCATAAGCATGAGTTTTGCTAGAGATAGCACAATGAAGGTGATGACAAATAAGATTAAGCCTAAATGTAATAAAGACGCCAAATGTAGCTCACTCGACGCTTCGGCAAACTCGTTAGCCAATGCTGAGGTAATGGTCACACCTGAGGTAAACAGACTCGGACTGATGTTAAAGGCATTACCAATGAGGAACGTCACTGCCATCGTCTCACCCAATGCCCGACCCAGTCCTAAGATCACGCCACCAACCACGCCAGCTTTGGTATACGGCAGAATTATCTTGAACATGACTTCCCAAGTCGTCGCGCCCATGCCATATGCCGACTCTTTGAGCAGGTCTGGCACGACCGAAAAAACATCGCGCATGGTGGCGGCGATAAATGGAATAATCATGATGGCAAGTACTAGCGAGGCGGTAAACATACCCAGTCCCATTGGCGCGCCCGTAAACAACTTACCGATGATAGGTAGTGGGCCAATGTGCTCGATAAACCATGGCTGAATGTGATCACCGAAGAAAGGTGCAAAGACAAACAATCCCCACATACCATAAATGATAGAAGGGATACCCGCTAATAACTCAATGGCAATACCAAGTGGTTTTTTGAGGAAGGTTGGGCACATTTCAGTCAAAAATATCGCAATACCAAAACTGACTGGTACAGCAATTAAAATCGCGATAAAAGATGTCACCAACGTACCATAGATAGGTGCTAGCGCCCCGTACTCATTGGCGACCGTATCCCAGTTATTACTGGTATAAAATCCAAGACCAAATGTTTGAATGCTCGGCCACGCTCCGATGATCAAGGAGACTAAAATGCCGCCCAACGATAAGAGTACCAGTATGGCAAAAGCCTTGGTGGCATTCACAAACAATAAGTCATAGCGCTTTTGTTTAGCCAGTTGGGACCTTAAATCATTCATAAGTGTCTCAGCATTAAATAGGATCAAGTCAAAATAGTAGAAGCATTCATTCGGTTTTATCACAACAAACTTGTCATCAAATTTTCTGTGATAAAACCTCTCAAATAACTACCGGAGAATAGTTATTCGAGAGGATAACTCGAAAGGGATTAGTAAAGCACTGACAAGGTATTAAAGAATATTTAGCAGAAACAGGTTACTGAGCAGGCTTATAAACAGGCTGTCCATCACTGCCTTTTACCTCGTTCCATTTTTCCTTGAATAAGGCAACCGCCGTATCAGAGAATGGTACGTAATCGAGTGCCATGGCATCGTCATCACCTTGGGTATAAGCCCAATCAAAGAAGTTCAGCACGCCAGCCACTTGCTGAGGATTCTCTGGTTGCTTATGTACCAAGATAAAAGTCGCAGCAGCGATCGGCCATGCTTGCTCAGTCTCAGAGTTGGTGATGACTTTATAAAAGCCTGCTTGCTGTGACCAGTCGATATCACCTGCCGCAGCAAATGTCTCAGCAGATGGCTGAACGACGTTGCCAGCAGCGTTTTTCAATGCAGTATGTGACATGTTGTTTTGCTTAGCGTAAGCATATTCCACATAACCGATAGAGTTTTTCATACGGTTTACGTAGCTTGAAACCCCCTCGTTACCTTTACCACCTGCACCAGTCGCAGACGTTGGCCATTTGACTGTTTTATCAACACCAACTGTGTCTTTCCAGTCTGACGAGACTTTGGCTAGATAATCCGTAAAGTTAAACGTTGTCCCTGAACCGTCTGAGCGGAATACCGTCGTAATAGCGGCATCAGGCAAAGTCAAATCTGGGTTCATGGCTTTGATGGCAGGGTCATTCCAATTACTGATTTTACCCAAATAGATGTCTGCCAACATTGCACCGTCTAATTTCAACGCGCCTGGCTCAATACCATCGATGTTGACGATTGGCACGACGCCACCGATAACCGTCGGAAACTGAATCAAGCCTGCTGCGTCTAGCTCTTCAGGCGTCATCGGCGCGTCAGACGCCCCAAAATCGACTGTTTTTGATTCGATTTGTTTGATACCACCAGAAGAGCCAATCGACTGGTAATTGACTTGACCACCGGTAGCAGCGTTGTAGTCGTAAGACCATTTAGCATAGATAGGCTGCGGAAACGATGCCCCTGCACCCGTGATATTCATAGCGATATTCTCAGCAGATTTAAAACCTGTTGTAGAAGCAGATGTTGTCTGAGTGGTTGCTTCAGTGGTGGTGACAGCGCTACTGCTATCCGCAGCTGGCTCTGTCGTTTCAGTCGATTTATTACATGCCGTAAGCACTAATGTACAACTAACGGCCACTGCTAATAACGAATAACGCATGTAGGACTCCTAAAGTTTAACAACGATACAAAAAAGCATTGTTTGTGACATGCGTGCTATCTTGCCAAATCTTTATGACAGTTTAATGACAACCTCCAGAATCTTCCATTCGCTTTACATAATATTTAGATAAGCTATCTACAGCTCAGTAATATCAAGTGATTTCAATCACTGGTACTCTAGAGTCGTTCTCATAAAAACATCGAACCTCAAACTCAAAGCCTGATATTTTCATCTAAATATCATTAGCCCTCATTGCAGAACTTTGTTAGTATTGAGGTGATTTACAACACTGACAGACTCGGGGTGCGGTGTATTATCGGCTTACTTTTAAGCTTGCTTTATTAAAGTAGTCGCCTTTATACATTCGCTGAGAGATCACCCGCCGAACCTGATGCGGTTAGTACCGACGCAGGGAAGTCTTAAGCACTTTGTTATTTATGGCAAAGGACGCGTAGAAATGCCTTTTTTATCCTCATTACTCCCTTAATGTGCGTGATGTACTGTTAAGTAGTGAAGACTGATATAAAGCTGCGTCCAACGTTTGATGAGCATCATCCGTGACTATATTGTTTGGTCGTAGGCTGATGCTCATAAGCTGAATTTGTCTGGATTACAAATGCTACCCCCGCAGCTACTGGCGGTGTTGCTTTTGTTCAAAAACCAACACGCTAGGACAGCATATGACAAATTTATTAGCCACTTCTCCTTCTCAAAAACCTTCTAAGACAGACGCGTTAAAGACCCCTGCTCACCGCAGTGCCAGTGATGCTCGTTTCGAAGAAGACGCTCGCGATTTACACCGCATACTCCCCGCCTCCCGTAAAGTTTATATAGAAGGCTCACGTCCTGATATTCAAGTACCCATGCGTGAAATCACCCTTGACCCCACCCCTATACAAGGCGTTTCTGAGAACGAATGGGAACAGAACCCACCATTCTATGTGTATGACACATCAGGCGTTTATACCGATCCCAACGTCGAGATTGATTTGACCAAAGGCTTACCAAAGCTGCGTGAAGGTTGGATTTCTGAGCGCGGTGATACCGAGCAATTAAGTGGACTGTCTAGTTCATACGGAGTGGCACGCGCCCGCGATATCAGTACTGCCAATCTACGATTTGCTCATATCGACAAACCTCGCCGCGCCAAAGATGTCGATGGCAAAGCTGGCAACGTCACGCAGATGTACTATGCACGCCGCGGCATCATCACCCCTGAGATGGAATACATCGCCATTCGCGAAACGCAAAAGCAGCATGAGTTGACCGATATGCGTCAACATGACGGTGAAAGCTTTGGTGCCAATACGCCGACCGTTATTACCCCTGAGTTTGTGCGGAGTGAAGTGGCTGCAGGTCGCGCAATTATCCCAAACAACATCAACCACCCAGAATCTGAACCGATGATTATTGGGCGTAATTTCCTAGTGAAAATTAATGCCAATATCGGTAATTCAGCACTAGGTTCTTCTATCGATGAAGAGGTGTCTAAAATGACGTGGGCAACACGTTGGGGTGCAGACAACATTATGGATTTATCCACTGGTAACCATATTCATGAAACGCGTGAATGGCTGATTCGTAACTCGCCAGTGCCGATTGGTACCGTCCCTATTTATCAAGCACTCGAAAAAGTCAATGGCGTGGCAGAAGATTTAACGTGGGAGATATTCCGCGATACGCTCATTGAGCAAGCAGAGCAAGGTGTTGATTACTTCACCATTCACGCAGGTGTGCTATTAGAGTACGTGCCACTGACTGCAGGACGCCTAACGGGCATCGTCTCGCGTGGCGGATCTATCATGGCGCAGTGGTGCATGTTTCATAATAAAGAGAGTTTTTTATACACTCATTTTGAAGATATATGTGAAATCATGAAGCAGTATGATGTGGCGTTTAGTCTAGGCGATGGCTTGCGTCCAGGCTGTTTGCAAGATGCTAATGATGAAGCACAATTTGGTGAACTGCGTACCCTTGGCGAGTTGACCCAAGTGGCGTGGAAGCATGATGTACAGGTGATGATAGAAGGTCCGGGACACGTGGCAATGAACCGTATTAAAGAGAATATGGACTTGCAATTAGAAGTTTGTGCCGACGCACCTTTTTATACCTTAGGGCCACTAACCACTGATATTGCACCTGGTTATGACCATATTACCAGTGCGATTGGTGCGGCAATGATCGGCTGGTTTGGCACCGCAATGCTGTGCTATGTGACGCCAAAAGAGCATTTAGGTCTGCCTAATAAAAAAGATGTTAAAGACGGTATCATCACCTATAAAATCGCAGCCCACGCGGCTGATTTGGCTAAAGGTCATCCCGGTGCGCAGGCACGTGATAATGCGTTATCTAAAGCCCGATTTGAATTCCGCTGGGACGACCAGTTCAATCTGGCGCTCGACCCAGATACCGCCCGTGAGTTCCATGATGAAACCTTACCAAAAGACGCGCATAAGACGGCACACTTTTGCTCGATGTGTGGCCCTAAGTTTTGCTCAATGAAAATCACTCAGAACGTGCGAGATTATGCGGCAGGACTAGATAAAGATGCCGCTAATAAAAAAGTTATTTCATAAATAGAGGACCTAACGGATATTAATTATTTAATTGAAGTGATCAACATAACAGCGAAGGACATCAGTTATATAGAGAGATGCAGGCAACCTATAGTCAGAGCACTTTTAAACCGCTACGGTGTTACCCGCCCTAGATGTACTCAGTGTACTATCTGCGGTCTGTCGCCTTGTAGCGATTCTAAAATTCCTTGACTATATATAGCAGCACATCAAAAAAGCTCAAACCTGATAATCAGGTTCGAGCTTTTTTTAAAACAACTCTTAACATCTTTAAAAACTAAATACTCAATTCAGTGGATATTTTTTCTCGATTTTTCGGATTTCATCAATACCTTCAGATTCTAGCTTGGAAACAATGTAAAACTCTTTGTCACTGCCAAAATTATCTAGGGCATTATTGAGTCCTTTTATGTACTCATAAAACTCTGCGTAAGAATAAACTTCCTCATTATAGCGAATATCAGGTTTATCTATATAGAGGTATGCAGAACCTTCGCACTGTGTTACTTCACCTTTGATATTTGTCTCAGCCTCATAGGAGCTTGACGTCAATATTTTGTTGCTGTTGTAACTCATACATACTTTCTGTCCGCCTCTATTCATTGTTTCAAACTTATAACTATCCAGTTTTTGATTTAAGTTGGATTTCAGTTCTGAAAAATCTGTCTCATTTGCTGAAGCATCCAAATTACCTAAAACAACATCTACTTCTGTCAGAGAATTCAGCATAACTTTGTCGTTAGTGCCTCCCATCGCACTGAGTAAACCAATATGGTGAATACCTTTGCGAGATAGCTCATCAATAATTTGCTGTACTGAGTTCGTAGTGTCAAGGACGTCATCACTATAAGCCACGCCAATCCATGCCATTGTCTTCCCCCACGCTATTTCTTGAGTGAGATAGGGTTCAATAGTTACACCCAGAGCTTTCAAAGCCTTACTTTTATCCTCAGGTAAGTTGGCTGCCAGTACTGCCGTATCCTCTTTACAAAAAGGATTGTTGTTCAAATGATTGATAAAATTTGATAAATCCTGAGACTGCATTGATAGCTCTTGCTCACCAAGCGTTAACGCTCGAGAACACGTATAGCGAAGAAACTCAGCTTCACGTTTACCTTTATAGAGCTTGTAGCTATTACTACTGGTGTCTACAAGATTTCCAGATAGCATGTTGAAAATGTCAGGTAGACTTGGGTTTTTATCTTGTAGCAAATCTTCAAAAGAGGCCATGGTAGCAAGATTGCCTTTGTTGACCGTCACATAGCTATCGCTTTCAGGATAAAAAATCCTAGTAGTTTCAATACTGTCAGCGTTATATAGGTTTCCAAGATGCGTTCCAGAAATTGGCAAAACCTTATACATTTTCCCAGTTTCGTTATCGAATCTAGCAGGTGCGCGAATGTACTGATCGACTTCCTCGCCTTCTTCAGCCGCCATTTCGTTAGAAAAGGTGACATCTGGCACCTGTGGTTCAATATTATCTGGTTTAGTAGTTGGTATGACTAGCGTCTCTGGCGTACCACCACTATTTTTATTACCGCCATCACTACCACCACCGCAGCCATAAAGTGCCAACATAGAAGCCAAAGCCAAACTTAGATAGCGTTTATTCATCAATACATATCCATTTAGATTAACGGTCGATCAATATAGAAGTGAACTTAATTTCGCTAATAATAGATTTAAATTGATACTAAATCAATACAAATAAACAGAAAAATCCCAACAGATATTTTATCTGTTGGGATTTTAATTAATACCAAATTATAGCTCTTGAACTGTGTTTTTTAAAATTCAGTTTTTAAACCTTCGACGCCTCATAAATCTCTTCGATAGACGTGTTGATATTATTAGCAAACTCATCATCACTTTGCTGCTTACTTAAGCCTTCAGTAAAGGCACGTGAGAAACTGGCAATCATACCGGGGTTTTGCTTGAGCTTAGCACAAGCATCGCCACGGCTGTAGCCGCCCGATAACGCCACGACTTTTAATACTTTTGGATGATCAATCAGCTCTTGGTAAAAACCCGCTTCTTCTGGCAGAGTCAGTTTTAGCATCACTTGCTGATCCTCAGTCAAACGATCTAGGTTGTGCAAAATGCTGGTCTTTAATATGACTTCACATTCATGTTTTTTGCTACTGTTGATATCTACTTCAGGCTCTACGATTGGCATCAGACCTTTTGAGAGTATCTGTTTTGCCACATCGAATTGCTGTTGCACGACCAGCTCAATGCCATCGACATTCGGCTCATAAATTACTGAGCGCATTTTGGTACCAAATACTGGATAGTTTTTGGCTTTATCGAGTAGCAAATCTAAATTTGGCATCGGACGCATCACTTGGACGCCATTCATTTGCTCAGCCAAACCCTTATCCACTTTTAAAAATGGCACAATATTTTTATCTTCCCATAGATAATTGGCCGTCGGTTTGCCATTGACCTCACGTTCCATAGTATCTTCGAACAAAATCGCCCCAAGTACACGCTCATTATCAAAAGCATCACAAGTCATGATACGCGCGCGCATCTCATGCACTTGGTCGAACATGGCTTCATCGTTGTCATAATCATTGCCTGTGACACCATAATTCTCTAACGCTTTTGGCGTGCTGCCGCCACTTTGGTCGAGGGCAGCGATAAATCCCGAACCATCTTTGATACGTTGTAGCTGTTTGTTATATTGGCTTTGATATTCCATTCAGAGTACATCCTATTATTATTTGTTGAGATTAAGTGTCACAAAGTAAATCGCTTTTTATTGGCTTATATGAGCCTTACTGTTTGTAGACAACCTTATCATAGGACGCTCTTTGTGCCTATATCTGATAAGTTAATGCGTTGATAAAATAATTATCACCTATCCTATGAGAGAACTCACTAGGCTGAACGTTTATGCTAAAAACAGCACTGCCACACAGCAAATGGCTAATAATAAACCCAATACATTAATACGGTTAAGCGACTCCTTAAACACACCAACTCCTATCAAGGTTGCCACTGCAATGACACCGACATTCATACCGGTAAAGACGATGCTAGGCGACTCGGACAATAATTGATGCGCACGTACATAAGCATAAATATTGCCCATATTGAGCGCACCTAATAACAATCCTGCTGCGAGCGCATTCCCCTGCCAGCGCACCCGCGTAATCAGCAAATAAATAAACAGCAATAATCCTGCTAAACCAAAACTGACAAATAATGTCAGAGGAAAAGCAGTGCCTTGCTTGGCGACCTGCTTGAATAAGATATCAATGATGCCATAGCCTGCCCAGACGCCAAACAACCATAGCGGTGTATGCTTCGCTTGTCTGCTAATCTGACCCTGCTGTGGACGATAAATCAACGCTCCGAGTGCTAGAAAGCCTAATAACAGTCCAAATATTCGCGTGCTGGTCAGTACTTCACCAAACAATAAGAAAGCCGCGACGATAGGAATAATCAACGATAGCCGCTGAGCCGCATCGGTTGCTACCATTCCCACAGATTCAATCGCCCTTCCAAGGATAATAAATATCGCAGGTAGCAATATGCCAAGCGCAATAATAATGCCCCATGCACTGTCAAGCGTACCGAGTCCACTGACGTCTGGATTCAATAAAAACCACGTCAGCAGAAAAGCTACCGGATAGCCTGCGACGATGGTCTGGCGTATGTCTATATTTTTCTGTCGTAACACTTTTAGCAATACTGAAACGGCGACACTACAAAGCACCGCAATCGTCAAATATATCATGAGCTCTTACCTTGTTAAACTGCCACTTTACGGGGACATTATTCGCTCATCATTCATATACTGAAGACAAAGCGCGAACTGCCAATTGGGATAAAGCCATAGAATGTAACAAAGTATTTCTTACACGGCAATCTATTTATTGGCTTTTATTCGACTGCTGATAAGTAGCTCTTTAGCGTTCAATTTACAATTAGCATGCAGGTCTGATTGGGAAGTTTGCTAAAATAGTACTCAATCCTAATAACAAAAGTAAAGATTCAAAATAACGAGTAATGTCGTTGATTTTGGCGTACTGCTATTGATGTTTTATGACTGCCTATGAATGCTCTATTTCGATTTTTTGAAACTCGCCTCCCTGCCTTTCCTGAAACCCCTATGCCGCTACCTTCACCCCGTGATGGCATGCTAAAGTTCTTGTGGGCGTGTACCAACGGTTTACGTGGCTGGCTATTGATATTTATGATTTTGTCTGCGGGCATTGGCATCTATGAAGCGATGCTATTTGCTTGGATTGGGAATATTGTTGACTGGCTAGGCGTCTATACACCGCAGAATCTGTGGTTAGAAAAAGGCGATATGCTACTGCTCATGCTAGCCGTCATGATCATGAGTCCGCTATGGATTGCATTGTCATCATTCATCCATTTTCAGACTTTGCAAGGCGTCTTTCCTATGCAAATGCGCTGGCGCTTTCACCAGCGGATGCTTGGGCAATCGATGCAGTTTTATCAAGATGAATTCTCTGGACGTGTCTCAGCCAAAGTAATGCAAACCGCACTGGCCGTACGTGATACAGTCATGACCGTCACCGACATGTTTATGTATGTCACCGTTTATTTTATTACGTCAGGTGTCATTTTATTTAATCTGGACAGCCTATTATTAATCCCGTTTATCGTTTGGCTAGTCTTGGTTGCGCTGACCATTTGGTACTTTATCCCTAAGCTCAAACAAACTGCCATTGTGCAAGCCGATGCCCGTGCCTTGATGACCGGCCGCATTACCGATGCTTATGCCAATATCATGACCGTCAAACTGTTTAGCCATTCACGCCGTGAGCTGAGTTATGCCAAAAACGCCATGGGGCAATTTTTAGGTACCGTCCATGCACAGATGCGCTGGGTCAGTTACTTAGAAGTATCAACCCATCTAATCAGTGTGATTTTGGTTAGTGGCACTGCGGCTATCGGCTTATATTTATGGCAACAAGGCGCGGTCGGTGTCGGTGCGATTGCTGCCGCGACAGCCATGGCACTACGTTTGAACGGTTTGACTCGTTGGATCATGTGGCAAACTGCCAGTCTATTTGAAAGTATCGGAACCGTACAAGATGGCATGCGTACCTTATCAGCGCCGCAAAAAATTATTGATAAGCCCAACGCACCCGCTTTGAAAGTCACCGAAGGTCGTATCGTTTTTGATCATGTTGATTTCAGTTATGAGAATGATAGCGACGCTGTTGAAGGCGATAGCTTAGATACAGTGAAAATATCAGCAACGCCTACTACGAAGACTAAACTGCTTGATAACTTTTATTTGGACATTAAACCTGGCGAAAAGATAGGCTTGGTTGGGCGCTCAGGTGCCGGTAAATCCACCTTGGTTAATTTATTGTTACGCTTCTTTGATGTTGACAGCGGTAAAATCCTTATCGATGGACAAGCAATTGATGAAGTCACCCAAGAGTCTTTGCGCCAACAGATAGGTATGGTGACGCAAGATACGTCTTTGCTACATCGGACAGTACGTGAAAATATCGCTTACGGTCGTCCTGATGCAACCGACGAAGAAATTATTACCGCTGCCAAACAAGCGCAAGCATGGGACTTTATCAAAGACTTATATGATGATAAAGGCAATACAGGACTTGATACCCAAGTCGGTGAGCGCGGCGTCAAGCTCTCTGGCGGTCAACGTCAGCGTATCGCCATCTCACGTGTTATGCTAAAAAATGCGCCCATCTTACTATTGGACGAAGCGACCAGCGCCCTTGACTCTGAGATTGAATTTGCCATTACCGAAAGCCTGAAT
The DNA here is from genome assembly GCF_052378115.1 of Psychrobacter sp. AOP30-A2-5. NCBI lineage: Bacteria > Pseudomonadati > Pseudomonadota > Gammaproteobacteria > Moraxellales > Moraxellaceae > Psychrobacter > Psychrobacter sp. AOP30-A2-5. Next base: position 26,952 of record NZ_JBQSXK010000010.1, read on the forward strand.
GACATTATGACAGGTAAAACGGTTATTGCGATTGCCCATCGTCTCTCTACCATTGCCGCACTTGATCGATTGGTGGTCATGGATAAAGGTCAAATTATCGAACAAGGCAGCCATAATGAATTATTAAATCTACACGGTGTTTATGCTCGCTTGTGGCACCGTCAAAGTGGCGGATTTTTAGGTGAAGACAGCTAAGTACAACCCTTAATTTTCATTAAAAATCAGACACAAGGAGGTGTGTACATTATGAAAGCATTTGCAAAAAATATTAATATTAGTGGAAAACAAGCGCGCTACTATAACCTTAGCCAGCTTACGCCATCGATACAGTCAAGTACTGCCTCTCGCGTGCCAGCACACTTTTATGGTGGCAATAGTTTTACCGTTGGTACTTATAGTCCCTTATTAAATGCGCTGGCAACTGACTTCAAAATCAGCTCGCTTGCACTTCGTGGCTATTGGTATGACAAGCCGCAGCGCCGTCGTCTTACACGCGAGCAGGATGCTGAGATACTTATTGAATTTTTAGAAAAAACGCAAGACAAACCCATCGTTGGTATTGGTCATTCGCAAGGAGCCACTGCCACTGCCATCGCTGCAGCCCAGCGCCCAGATCTGTTTTCACAGCTATATTTAATAGAGCCTGTGACGTTTACCAAACCACAAGCCCGACTCTATAATCTATTGCCGCGTAAGCTTCTGCTTAGTCGCGAACCGTTTAAAAGCACTCTCACCAAACAATCTACTTGGGCAAGCATCGATGATTATTATGAGAACTTACGCGCTCAACGTGCTTATAGGCGAATGAGTGATGCGCATTTGCGGGTATTTGCAGAGCAAAGTTTATCCAAAGATACCAATGGCAGTTACACGCTGATATTTGCGCCTGAGCAGGAGCTCGCCAACTATTTCGGCGCGCCGCATATTGATACCGCCCTCAAGCAATTAAGCTGTCCTTATACACTTATCACTGGTAAGCCGACGTTGTTTATCAACCATAAAGTGCGACAACAATGGCAAAAATTCGTCCCTGATGACAGCATCATATCTTTGTTAGATTACGGTCATCTACTGCCGATGGAAGCACCTGAATTATGTGCTCAAGTTATCAATGAGCATTATCATAGTCATACATAAGCTGAGCCGTCTAAGTGATGACTGACCTTTTTGCGCCTACACCGACTGATAATCTGTTGCCTTACGATGGTCAGGTCAATGACTTAGGGGTAGTTATCAATGATGCTAACGCTCTGTATGAGAATTTACTAAATGAGCTACCTTGGCAGCCTGATATCGTGACGTTGTTTGGTAAAACACATGTTACCACTCGCCAAATCGTCTGGATGGGTGACCACGATGTCAGTTATCATTACTCTGGACAGACGCGTCGAGCCATTCCATGGACAAAGCAGATGTTGCACGTAAAACGACATATTGAACAGCAGTTATCAAGCAGTGGTATCAACGTTGATTTTAATTCTTGCTTACTTAACCACTATCCCTCTGGTGCTGATGGCATGGGCTATCATGCCGACGATGAAAAAGAGCTGGGCGCGCAGCCGATTATCGCTTCTTTATCGCTCGGTGCTAGGCGAAAATTTGTTTTTAAGCATAAAACTATTAGACAAGAGAATAAGCCCATCAAAGTTGAGCTATATCTTGAGTCCGGTCAGCTTATCGTTATGCATGGCTATACGCAGGATTTTTGGAAGCATACTATTGCGAAAACTAAAACTGTGAAATCAGGTCGCATCAGCCTCACATTTCGAAAAGTGCTACCGCATTAAATTAATGTAACTTAATATAAGCTAGAGCGCGTCCTCGTTTTGAAAATGGTGATAAAAATGAGATAAACGGTAGCCAAACAAGGAAAATAGCGCAAATAATATCGGGATATTAATCAGCTATTTGATGCAGTCTAGAAAGATTTAACCACTTTTAGCCCATTTAGTCGCATGCCTTCAGATTGAAGACACGTCCTAGCTCACTTTTAAAACGATCTTGCCAAAAGCAGCACCTTTTTGCAGCTCATGATGAGCCGCGACCACTTCAGACAATGGATAGGTTTGCTGAATACGTAGCGTTAGCTTGCCATCAGCAACAAGCTGTAAAACTCGTGCCATATCTTTACCACTACGCTGCGCCTTATAACCCGCTACCTTTAACTGTTTCTGGCTACCTGCCTCTTTGAGTTTATCCACCCAAATCGTTGGTAATACATTGACGCGACCACCAGATTTGAGCACGCTAAGCGCTCGCACGCCTGCTTCATTACCGACCAAATCCAGTAGCACATCTGCCTGTAACTCAGGGAATTCATCGTCTTTGGTATAATCAATCCAACCTGTAAGCTGATTGGTATCTATTATTTCATCAAGCTTGGCATATTTTTCTGGTGAGCAAATAACAGTCACCTTGATATTGTTTTTAGCCACTTTATCCATGAGCAGCTGGATCAACAAGTGACCCACGCCGCCCGCTGGCGCGTTTATCACCACATGCTCACCATCTTGAATATCTGCAAACTCTACAAACTGTATCGCCGTCTGTCCAATACAAGGCAGCGCACCTGCTTGCTGTAACGTGACAGAATCCGGTACTTTTGCCAGCATGTCAGCATCGACTGCTACATACTCTGCATAACAGCCACCATGAAAAGTCAGGGCAGCGACCTGTGTACCGATAGTAAACTGCTCACTACGACTATCGACCACAGTGCCTGACATATCAAAGCCCAAAATTGCAGGCTCATTTTTATCAAACTTGTTTTTTTGTATGGCATCAGCGCCCCAGCCTTTGCCTTGACGCGTTTTGTAATCGACAGGATTGATACCCGCGTAAGCAACTTTGACCAGTACCTGATTGTCTGTTAACACAGGAATGGCCACATCCTCTTGATAGCTCATCACTTCAGGTTCGCCAAACTCACGTATGAGTACGGCATGTTGGGTCGTTGGTAGCGGGTTATGAGAAAGAGTAGACATCGTTATATATCCTTATAGGTATCTATTACTTTATATTTGCATTCAATTTTATTTTTAGTGAATAATTTGAGCTTATCTAATAATCATTTATAAATGTGCCAATTCCGCACTGAGCGGCAAATGATCAGACAGTGTCGACCATGGTTTGCCCGTATGCACCCAGGCATTTTTCACTCTTAGATTACGCACATAAATACGATCTAAGCTCAGCACAGGAAGCTTGGCTGGGAAAGTTGGCAGCAGTTTGCCATGGCAATGTTTAAAGGCTTCGGTCATACCCAAGCTAGTAGCCAGCTTATCACAAGACATTTTTTTCCAATCATTAAAATCTCCTGCCAAAATCAGGGGTTGACCAGGTGCAATCTCATTACGGACATAGTTGGCAATGGCTTCATATTGCTTGATGCGATCACGCTCAAACAAATTTAGGTGCGCACACAATACGACGACTGGTACATCCCATCCTACTGGTTGTACTTCGCAGTGCAAAACGCCGCGCTGCTCAAGCTTATTAACGGTAATATTGACGTTATGCTTGGGATCCAATGGAAAACGGCTCAATACCGCATTGCCATGATGACCGTTTTCATACTCTGAATTTTTACCATAGCTATTTTGCAGCTGTAAATACTCACCAAACCATTCATGTTGCGATTGGTCAGGGTATTCGTTGTACTGCATATTGCGCTTAAGATTCTGACCTTGCACTTCTTGTAGGCACAGTACATCGGAGCCAATGATATCAAGCGCTTGGGCGATACCTTGTATTTTAACTTGGCGATTCATCGGCGACATGCCTTTATGAATGTTATAGCTGGTTAGCACGAAAGAGGTTGTGGTAATCATAGAATTAGTCATCATACTTAAAATAAATGGAACATTGGTTATCTCGCCACACTGATTGCAAGTGACGCCTAAATACTGATTTTTGAGAAGCTGATAGCGCTGATTGCTGTAGTAATTTTTCATCAACCTTATAGTCGCCACCGTAATAACCAGTAGCATCAACTGGCTGGTCTGTCTTGGCGTTACAAATTGCAGAGTTACCACGTACAGCAAATTTTTGCTGCCCTTCGTACATGACTACTTTCATCTCATCATAACTTACGTCACCATGACAACCGAGATAATAAGGCACACTCACTTCGACAATACCGTTATTATTAATATCAGTCACTACGGCGGTGTTTTTAGCGAATTCTGCGATTACATCTAACCCATCGCAGGGTACATAATCATATATTTGCCATACTGAGACTGGAGCTAAAGGCTATCATTGCTGTGACGCTAAATAGCATGAGAGTATTTGGTATGTTATTTAGCATCATTTAACAACCTAAAGCAATCAAGTATAAGTTTTAGATAAAGGCTTAATATATCATCAATGTAAAAAGAGCATTGATTCTTATCGAACCAATGCTCCCATATTATACCTATCTTCTATCAATGGCGAATTCGCAAAGGATTGTCATCAATAGGCACTATCTAGCTAGCAATTAATAGCCACTATCTATCAACTAATAGCGTGTCACCAAAGCAATTGGTTGATCTTCACCCATAATATCTTGTGGCATAAATACTGCTTCGCCACCATTATGAATGACATGCTCAATGATTTCGCCAATGGCATCATCAGTAACGCCTTCTGAAGCCGCATCATCTGCAAGACTCAAAGTCTGTGCCTTTTCATCAATTCTAGCCGATTGTATATAACCACGACGGACATAAAGCGTCTCGCCTGCACCTTGGAAGGCACTGCGGTAGACTTCTTGTAGATCTGTTTGCAACATATTGGCACCGCGTGCTTTATCAATCTCACCCATGGCAGCTTGATGCAGTGATGTACGATAGCCTTCCACCGCCTCTTGCACACTATTGATAATATGCTGAGCACTACCATCTTCTAGATTGGTCGCATTTGACACTGTGGCAATGATGTTGTCTGGACGATCACAAACTTCTTTATAGTAGCCGATGTTTTTGGCATCGCCAACGACAACCAAAGGCATTTTGTGCTCACCCCACAACTCTTGTACGCTTTTATCCACCTGATTAAAAAACTCTTTTAGATAGCTGCTTTCATTATTAGACGAGCGATCCGATCCACCGTCGCCTGTCGTATATAGACCATTGTTTTCAATAGGAAATGGGATATTATCCATGTTTTTTTGCAGGTCATCGTCCTTATCGAACTCTCTCACCACGCGATCATTAGACGCTTCAATCAAGCGGGCATTATCACGAGTGAGCACCAAGGTGTAATAATGCACCGCGCTTGCCATATCACGCACCAAATCTCGAGTCGCAAAACGATGTGAAATCACCACACGCTCCGTGGTGTCAATCGGCATACGGATAACTTGCACATCCTCAGTACTAGCAAAAATAGCTAAAGTATCAAGATTTAAGTTGTGATTGAGCTCTTTGGTTTTATCATGAATCTTATCAAGTATGGTAGTCGCTGTGCGCTTATCGTATTCGTTGGTTAAGCGTTCTTCAGCCACTTTTAATTGGTTCTTCAGGGCAATGGGATCTTGATCATTAGCAGGATGCTCGCGATGAGTCTTAACAAAGATACTAACCGCAGGATTGGCTTTGGTTTCACGTAAACTTTTGAGAGTCGCTTTCATTTATTGCTCCTTGTTTTATTATCATTTACTTTTAACATTGTGATTTTTACTATTAATCAACTGATTCATAGTTTTTACTATCAGCAGTACTTAATATTTCTATTCCATTGCCTTGATGCTAGCAGTCAAACCTCACTCGCTGTAGGGTTAATTTGCAAGCAAATGATAGCGCTTTGTAAGTAGAACACTCTGTATTGTTCTAAAAGCCTGACGGATCGACTTTAAACCCGTTTAATACTCACTATCTTCTCGATTCACTTTCTTTATAGTCAATGATTAGGTTGCATTTTCGTCAAACGAACCCATCTTTTATATAGCTTATCGATAAGACAGCAAAAAAAGAAAAATAACACAAAGCTAATAACGTTCTAAATGTCACGGCAAGCCAATCTCTTATATAAAGCGACGTTTACTCAATAATAATTCATTCACTACGATCAGATATCGGATACTTTTATGAAAACCCTTCCTGCAGATTTATGCCTTGTCGATTTTGACAACGTTTCGCCAAGTACATTACAAAGCCATGTCATCACTGCCATCGATGCAGCCAATACATTTTTAGATGAGATGAGCGCAGATACTGATAGCCATAACAGCGCTGCTAATATCAGTGCTGAGCAAGCGCTGGCTGATATTATGACTTTTGATCATATTAATCTGGCATTGGATCGCAGTTGGGGCATCTTATCGCACCTGAATAGCGTCATGAGCAATGATGACATTCGTCATGTCCATCATGAACTGCTACCTAAATTATCTGCTTATGGCACACGAGTGGGACAGCATCAGCCGCTATTTAATCGTTATCAAACTATCGTCAATGACACAGCATTTTTTGCGGCGCTTGATCCTGCACGAGCGCGGGCTATTGAGCTTGCGCTACGCAGTTTTGAGCTGTCAGGTGTCGCATTACCAAAAGATAAACAGGAAAAGTTTGCAGCTATTCAAAGTCAGCTTTCTACCTTATCAGCGACCTTTTCAGATAACGTATTGGATGCCACCCAAGCTTATGCCTTACCGCTGCAGCAAGAGCAATTGACAGGTCTAACCGAAAGTGGTTTGGCATTATTGGCAGATGTAGGTGAGCAATATAAAGCCAATCAGCTTGCCAGCGGTGCACTCACGCAAGATGATATTGAAGCGCTACCAACACCTTATTATGTGGCAAGTTTAAACATTCCTGTCTATCTCGCTATCATGACGCATGCGGATGATCGCAGTTTGCGTGAGACTATGTACCGTGCTTATGTCACCCGTGCTTCTGAGTTTGATGCGCATACCAATGCCAAAGGTGAGTCGCTAAACAACGCCGATGTCATGAGTCAAATTCTGCAATTACGTGAGCAAAAAGCCAAGCTATTAGGTTTTGACAATTATGCAGAAGTCTCACTATCGACTAAAATGGCAGATAACGTGGCAGAAGTAGAAACCTTTTTACGGAGTTTGGCCATGCAAGCAACTCCAGCGGCTAAGCAAGACTTAGCCCAGTTGCAAAAGTATGCGCAGGATTATGGTATTGAGGAGTTACAGGCGTGGGACAGTGCTTATATCGCCGAAAAAGTAAAACAAAGCGAGTTCAGCTTATCACAAGAAGAAATCCGCCCGTACTTTCCCTTACCAAAAGTGATTAGCGGATTATTTGCCATCGTTGAGCGTCTGTACGGTATCAAAGTCCAAGAGCAAAGTGAATCCGTATCACGCTGGCACGACGATGTCAGCTTTTATCAGTTGTTTGATGCTGATGATAACTTGCTTGGTGGCTTTTACTTTGACTTATTTGCACGCAGTGGTAAGCGAGGCGGTGCTTGGATGAGTGGTTTTCAGTCACGTTATACTTACAGTGAAAAAAATCAGCAGCAGCTGCCCGTTTGCTTTATGGTCGGCAACTTTACCCCTGCCCTCGATGGCAAACCAAGCTTATTGACGCATGATGAAGTATTGACTCTATTCCATGAGTTTGGTCACGGCCTACATCATTTATTAACCCAAGTGACAGTCGGTGATGTCGCTGGTGTCAATGGCGTTGAGTGGGACGCAGTCGAGTTGCCCAGTCAATTTATGGAAAACTGGGCATGGGATGCCGAAGGTATAGCGCTGATTAGCAGTCATGTCGAAACCAGCGCGCCATTACCAAAAGACAAACTTGCAGCGTTATTGGCGGTGAAGAATTTCCAAAGCGGCATGCAAACCCTACGTCAAATCGAATTCGCACTGTTTGACTTATTGATTCATGCGCAGACGCCAGCGCTAGATTATGACGGTATATTAGCCACGCTAAATACCGTTCGAGACGACATTGCTATCATGCAGACACCTGACTACAACCGTTTTGCCAACGGCTTTAGTCATATCTTTGCAGGCGGCTATGCGGCAGGTTATTACTCGTATAAGTGGGCAGAGTTGCTATCGGCAGATGCCTTTAGCAAGTTTGAAGAAGAAGGTATTTTTAACCCAGTCACTGGTAAAGCCTTCCGTGAGACAATTTTATCCGTTGGTGGTAGTTTCCCTGCCAAGACCAACTTTGAAAATTTCCGTGGTCGTAGCGCCAGCATTGATGCGTTATTACGTCATAGCGGTTTTGATAACGCTAAAAATGACGATGCTGCCAACATTGAAAGCAATGCCCAAACGACGCACGAGGTTATCTAAATGCGCTATCAATCAACGCGACCAAAGCGGCAGTTTTTATCTGGTGTTCGCTGCCCTAAGTGTCAAGCGATGGATGCGGTGGTACAAATAAACGTCATCACCCCAGAACCTGATGAGTATATTGAATGCACATTATGTGGACATAGCGAACATCGCCCTGACCCTGATGCCATCAGTGCCAAAAACCATGCTGAAGACCAAATTGCACGTGATGCTATGGCTACTGGTACCAGCGGCACAGTAAAATTCAAGCCTTAAATATTAAACGTCAAGTCTTAATAGCTACCAGCCTATCTAGCAATAGATAGGCTTTTTATTTTGAGTTTGCTATAGTATGGCTACTTATATTTCTAACATAAATCGACTATAGTATGAAAAGCCAAAAAATGCGTCGTCTGTCAACCAGGTCACTGAAAAAAAAGCCCAGTAAGTCACGCCAGAAATGGTTGTCAATTATTATATTAGCGGCATTACTGATTGGCTACTTGGTCTGGAAAAACAATTCGATAGACACTAATACTGCGCCTATCGAAAGTACACCACCGACGACTGAACCAGATAGCGCTACTCAATTAGATGCTACGCCTTTAGGTAATAATGACAATAGTTCAAACAATAGTGACTTAACGTTAAATACTGATGAGACAAACACAGTCAATCAAATACCTAATGCTGATGCGATCTTAAATGCGGCTTTGCCAGAAACAGATAGTCTTGCTAAAGAAGAAATAGATCGCTTAGCAGATGAAAAACAGCGCTTCGCTGAACAAAAAAAACTCGCTGCTGAACAGCTGGTCATGAATAAGCAATTGACGACAATGAAGGCTGAGCAAATCGCCCTACTTGAACAACAAATAGCGCAATTAGAAGCCGAGACAAACGGCGACAAACAGTAGCTCATTATTTATACTTTTATCAAGGGGCTGACAATGGCGACTTTGCAACTTACCCACGCCCCTATCTTAAATAGTAGCGCGCAGCTGCTTATTCTACCAGTCAATACTGCAGGGATTCTTTTAGATCCTGTTCTCACAAAAGCTAAGATTTTATTTGCTGATAATTATCAACGTTACTATCGTGCATGCCGTGATGGCAGTTTACGTGTAGGTAGTTGCTTACTGCAGAAACGCATGCTTGAGCAAGCTGGTTTAAGTATCAGCAGTAATGGTAATCAGCCCAGTTATATCGCTAATCTTGTGGTATCAAATCATCCTTACCACCCCACACGGTCACAATGGTTAATTGCCGCGTTGAATGATTTATCTGAGCAGCTTATCCCGCTTATACGTTATCAAGGTATTCGTAGAATTGCCCTACTGGCACGTCCCCTTATTCATAACCACTTACGAAATGAGACAGCCAACGTTTCTAACGCAGCCAATTTAGCAAACACAGGCTCACTTGCGTTAGACTGGCACGCTGATATCTTACCGTTACTCTTACAGCACCTACAAGACTTGCCTAAAGTTCGAATCGATATTCATCTTCCTAAAGACTTTAATATAGACTAACCACTTTGATATAGACCAGTTACTTTAATAAGATACTCTACTGCAAATAAGATTTTACACCCATAAAAAAACCGCCTTAAGCACTCATGACGAGAGACTTAAAGCGGTTTTTATATGTTGACTACATTAGATATCGATTAGCTTTGCTCGATACCTTTCATAGTCAATTTAATACGACCACGGTTATCGACGTCTTGGACGAAGACTTTAACGATCTGACCTTCTTTTAGATAGTCAGAAACATTCTCAACGCGCTCTTCAGCAATTTGTGAGATGTGTACCAAGCCATCAGTGTTTGGCAAGACATTAATAAACGCGCCAAAATCAACGATACGAGCAACCGTACCTTCATAAGTTTTGCCCACTTCAACTTCTGCCGTCAACGCTTCGATTCTACCGATAGCTGCTTTAGTTGCCGCTTTGTTCTCACCAAAGATACGAATCGTGCCACCATCATCGATATCGATAACGGCGCCAGTCTCTTCAGTTAGCTGACGGATCATCGCGCCACCTTTACCGATGACATCACGGATTTTATCAGGATTGATTTCGATAACCGCATAGTTAGGTGCATGAGCATTGATTTCAGTACGGCTCTCAGGCAATACTTTATTCATCGCGTCTAGGATGTGGATACGACCCGCATGGGCTTGCTTAAGCGCTTGCTCCATGATATCAGGGGTAATACCTTCGATTTTGATGTCCATCTGCAGCGCAGTAATACCGTTTTTAGAACCGGCTACTTTAAAGTCCATATCGCCTAGATGATCTTCATCACCTAAGATGTCAGACAATACGGCAAAGCGCTCGCCTTCTTTTACTAGACCCATCGCGATACCAGCAACCGGTGCTTTGATTGGTACGCCAGCATCCATCAATGCCAAGCTTGCACCGCAAACAGACGCCATAGAAGATGAACCGTTTGACTCGGTAATCTCTGATACCACACGGATGACATACGGGAAGCGTTCGCTATCTGGTAGCATCGCTTGTACACCGCGACGTGCTAAACGGCCATGACCGATTTCACGACGTTTTGGAATACCTTCACGACCTGTTTCACCAACTGAGAAATGCGGGAAGTTGTAATGCAGCATGAAATGGTCACGAATCGTGCCACCTAGTGAGTCAATCATGTTGACATCACGGCTGTTACCAAGCGTGGTCGTAACCAATGCTTGCGTTTCACCGCGTGTGAACAATGCTGAACCATGCGTGTATGGCAATACACCAACTTGTACGTCAAGGGCACGAACAGTCTCAAGATCACGACCATCAATACGCGGCTTGCCTGACAAGATGTTGTCACGAACCGTACGATATTTAAGATCGTTATAAATTTCTTTAAGCTCAGATACTGTATCAGCGTAAGTTTCTGACTCAGCATCACCAGCAAGTGCATCGATAATTGATTGCTTGATTTCATCAAGCTTAGTATAACGAGCTTGCTTATCAGTAATCGTATAAGCGTCAGCAACTTGCTCACCAAACTGCTCTTTCATGCTGCTAGTAAGCGCTTGATCACGCTCAGGGGCAGTATACTGCTGCTTAGCAGTACCAATTTCTTCTGCCATTGAAGCAATGTTATCAATAACGATTTGCTGTTGCTGATGACCATATAGTACCGCGCCTAGCATCTGATCTTCTGACAGCTCTGCTGCTTCAGATTCAACCATTAGTACCGCAGACTTCGTACCAGCCACAACCAAGTCAAGATCGCTCTCTTTAAGCTGCTCAATCGTTGGGTTCAGGATGTACTCGCCGTTGATAAAGCCAACACGAGCAGCTGCGACTGGACCATTGAATGGCGCATCAGAGATGGCCAATGCTGCTGAGGCACCGATTAAGGCTGCGATATCTGCAGACTGAGTCTTATCTGATGAAACAACCGTTGCCGTAATTTGAATTTCGTTAACATAACCTTCAGGGAATAGCGGACGAATCGGGCGGTCAATCAAGCGTGAGGTTAGGGTTTCGAACTCGCTTGCACGACCTTCACGTTTGCCATAGGCACCTGGGATTTTGCCCGCTGCATACATTTTTTCTTGATAGTTGACCGTTAGCGGAAAGAAGTTTTGACCTTCTTTAGCCTCTGACTTTACCACTGCTGCGACAAGTACCGTAACGCCGCCCATATGTACTAAGATAGAGTTTGCTTGACGAGCAATACGACCTGTCTCGATCACAACCTGTTGGTTGCCATACTGAAATTCACGCTTAATGGTGTTAAACATTGTCATATAATCTTCCTAATGTTGACTGACGAAAGTAATATCAGCATTATAAAAAGCTGATATTTTTCATTAAAATTCTGTGTATGTGACTACTAGTGTATATGACTAATAATTGACAGTCTTTCTCTCAGAAATCATCTCAACCAGTGCCAATAACATTACCTAGTTATTCCATATGCCTATCGGTGCTAGACATCGTACTATTGTGTATATTTGGTCATTCAATTTTGGCTTTACTATAAATACTATCAAAAAGACCTTAAGTCAAAAGACTTCGGTGCTAAAAACCCTATAGGCTATTTTTCTGCGCTTTTGAGAGTCAGGTATTAGCGCAGCTAGCTATTCTATAAGCTAAGAAACGGGTATTTTATAAATAGTCACCATATATGTAGTAGATATACTATCAAACTCACAAGGCATTATTTTACAGTGATTTATAGCCATTGACCAATGAATTGCGGAACACAGCAATTATCGATAGAAAACACTTAGCTCTAGGCTCTAGTATTACTATTTTTACGAAAACTTCTATTACCTACTTTGAATTGGTCTTTGTAACCAATGCTATCCAAAGTCAATCTTGAAAATGAATAAGCATAAAAAAACGGCGTGAAACTATTCCACACCGTTTTTAGAAAAATCTATTTTATCGATAGCAACAAGCAAGTTCCAAGCGAATCAGAAAAAATTCTAAAATAGCACCATATGATGGCTTCTTTTATCTTAGCATCCACTCGTACTATTGTCGTTAGATTAACGACGTAGACCTAACTGGCTGATAAGCGTGGTATAACGACCAAGATCTTTACCTTTTAGGTAATCAAGCAATTTACGACGCGTGTTAACCATACGGATAAGACCGCGACGGCTATGATGGTCAGCTTTATGTGCTTTAAAATGGTTCTGCAAATCGTTGATACGAGCACTCAATAGAGCTACTTGAACTTCTGGAGAACCAGTGTCATTTTCGCCACGTTGGTATTGAGCAATGATTTGTTCGCGATCGGTATTAGTTAGCATAAATATCTCCGGCAATGCTAAAAGCTTTAAGACATTCTCGAATTTGAGTAAAATCTAAAGCAGTAGAATAGTAAATAAAATAGCCTGCACGTCATTCAGGACAACCCTGCATTACTAGAGTTGACCTAGTGTACGACAAGCTAATGAGTCATAACGACCATTTAGAATAAGCTGCGATGAGAGACCACTTAATATAACTATCCGTTTTGGACAGCCTATGAAGCACGATGTCTTATCTCAACCTAATGTAAATGTGACGGTGATTATAACAAAAAACTGCTGAACTAGCAGCAGTTTTTCATAATACTTGTAAAGTCAGATTTATTTTTTATAGTTAAATCATCCGTCAATAGGCAATAGAATTTGCTTATTTCTTGACGTCATCTTCCGTCGCGTTACCGCCTAGTTCATCATCTTCAAGCGGTGCAGCTGTGGTAACTTCTGCTAAACTATCAGGAGTAGCATGCTCGCTAGGATTGATGTCTTCTGCAAGCCTTTCAATCTCTTTTTCTTGCTCATCCATGTTATTCAATGAATTACTCATATTAGCTCCTGAATTATTATTTTTTGAAGTAGCTGCTTTATACTTTTTACATTGAAATGCAAATGTCATCAGTGATATTGAGGTGATAAGCAAATATATCAGTGTCACCCTATTATGGATAACACTTTACATACTCTACTTGTCTTCTTTAGCATTTCCTAGGTTGTCAGCAATACGCTCTGCTGCGGCTTCACTATCTTCAGTATGATTGTTCTCAGTTTGGCTTTTAAGTGCTGCAGTTGCTGACTCAGAACGTTGTTGCTCAAGCTTGGTATCGTTTGGGTTAGAGTTTGACATAATGTTTTCCTCAGTTACGGTTGTGGATGTTTAAGAAATATAAGTTGTGAATGTTTAAGAAATATAAATAATTGATTATTCAGTAAATGGGTAGAAAAATTAAGATAATGCCTTATCAATAGCATCAACGAAATTGCTGATATCATCTGGATTACGTGAGGTAATCAAATTACCATCTACCTGTACTGTTTGATCTACAAATTTTGCACCAGCGTTTTCTAAATCTATCTGCAGCGTATGATAAGCAGTGAGCGTTTTACCTTTGGCAATACCTGTATTGATAAGTGCCCAAGGAGCATGGCAAATGACAGCTAATGGCTTGCCTGCATCATTGATAGCATTGATAATACTATGAGCCTCTTCATTGCCACGAATCGTATCCGCATTGACAGTACCACCTGGTAGCACCAACGCATCATAATCAGAAATGCTTGCGTCTTTTGCAAAAATATCAGCAATAAAGGTGTCGCCTTTGTCTACATCTTGCTGCATGGCTTGCACTTCTTTTTCTTTATTTGTGGTTATAAGAAGTGTCTTGTAACCTTTATCTTTGAGTTGATTATTAACCTCTTCGTATTCTGCTTGCTCGAAGTTATTGTGTAGTAAAAAAGCGATGGTTTTCATGATATTCCTTTTTTCGTTATGAGTAATTTTCTTTTAGTTGTTTTATTATTCATACTTTATTTTTATGAGTCGTTGTTATTATTGGCCGTATAGTCTTCCTCTGACCCATCTTGTTCCTATTAAACATTCTCTTTCGAACCTAGTTTTTATTTTTGATATATGACTTTTTATCTTATTATTTTTTATGTTCTTATTGTTAGAGTCTTAGTTCGATTTATTTTTCTATCCAGACTTCCTATCCGGTAGATCTAAAGTACAAAAAAAACAGGTTCCACCATAGGTGAAACCTGCAATAAAATGTGAGGATATGTGATTAGTGTAAACTATTAGTAAGCTAAATCGTGTTTAAACGAGGGTTATATAAGAACCGTAACATTAACGCTGGATTAATTTTTTAGGCTGCAATCTACCGTTGAGACTTACGGCACCCAATCCAAGAAAATGCCCTTGCTGATTTATCAAACGAATATCAGCTGGAATCTCATGGATCAAGGGTTGTTGGTCATCGTCACTACTAACCATATCACTATCTAGTTGAATATCGTTGTTTTCTGACACAGACGACTGATGGCTAATACTAGTTGAAATATAGTCGCGCAGACTGTCTGTCAGCTGCTCAAATACATTCAAACGTTGACCCATGTGTATACGCTCACACTGCTCAACCGTCAACACCATCTCAGCTTCAATATTAATGCAAGCATCTACCGGCATCAATTGCTCTTGCCTGTTATCGAACACTAATGCTTCTAAGTCTGGCAAAGTAATCGCATCATTGATTTTAAAATCACCAACCTGCGTACGGCGTAATGCAGTCAAATGCCCTAATGTACCCATCGCTTTGGCGATGTCTTCACCGAGTACACGCACATAAGTACCTTTAGTACAGGTCACTGTCAATTGAATTTTCTCATGATCAAGCGCTTTTAAATCAATGGCCTTGATTACAATATCTCTAGGCGCTCGTTCTACCTCGATTCCCGCACGAGCATACTCATAGAGTTTTTTGCCATCTTTTTTTAGTGCAGAATACATCGGTGGTATCTGCTGCTGAGCACCTAAAAACTGCTGGGCGACTTTGTCTAAAAGGACATGATCAAATTTTGGAATGGGTGCTTGTGCAACGATTTGACCATCGGCATCACCCGTATCAGTTTGACCACCAAGTAGAATAGTTGCTTGATAAGATTTATCTGCATCTAGCTGATAATGACTAAATTTCGTCGCTTCACCCATACAAATAGGCAATAGACCGGTTGCCATTGGATCAAGTGTCCCTGTGTGCCCCGCTTTTTTACTGTCATGATTTGGCGACTTAAAAAGATACTTCACCTTTGACACCACTTGCTGTGAAGTCATACCTTTAGGTTTATCAACTAAAATAACACCCGAGACTTTAATCTTGTTAGAGTGATTACTAGACTTTTTATCCGCTTGCGTAGATGCGATAGACATAACGACTTTTACCCTTCTACTCTTCGTTTTCTTGCTCGTCAGACTCATTTTCTTCAGTCTTAATCACTGCTTTACTGATTAAATCCATCATGTAATTACCACGAGCAGTCACTTCGTCATAATGAAAACGCAAGCGTGGTGTGGTACGTGTTTTTAGGCTGTGGCTTAATTCGGTGCGCAAAAAGCCCGCCGCTTTATTAAGTACTTTGATACTCTCTTCATGATTGGTCTTATTCATGGAATCGTTAAGCTCAGGCTCCATGATGGTGACATAGACATCAGCATATCCTAAGTCAGGACTAACTTTGACACTAGAAATAGTGACAAAACCAGTTAAACGAGGGTCATTGACTGCATCACGGATGAGAACAGCAAGCTCACGCTGAATTTGGTCGGCTAAGCGTTGTAGACGTTGGTTCATATTTTTACCTTACTTTAATATGGCTTATTTTCGCTGATTGATATATTGGCTTATTAACAAATTTTAGGACTAATAGTTGGTAAAAAAGGCCTAGCAGGATGTACCTGTTAGGCCTAAGTACAGCTAGATATTAAGAAGATACTAATCTGCTCAGCTGATTAAGCATATTGCATGATTAGATATCCTGCTATCGAACTGTAACGTTAGATAGTACGTGCAAACTCTTGGATTTCAAAGACTTCGATCTTATCGCCAGCTTCGACATCATAGCCACGAACAGCCATACCGCATTCCATGCCAGTACGTACTTCATTAACGTCTTCTTTATAGCGACGCAATGATTGCAATTGACCGGTAAAGATAACTTGGTCATCACGCAATACGCGGATCGGTTTGTTGCGATAAATTGTACCTTCAACCACCATACAACCAGCAGCAGCACCGAACTTACTAGAACGGAATACTTCACGAACGTCTGCAACACCAAGGATTTTCTCACGATGTTCTGGCGCAAGCATACCACTCATAGCTGCTTTCACATCATCAATCAAACCATAGATAACGCTGTAATAACGGATATCCATGTTGGCGGCATCCGCTTTGCGACGTGCGGTCGCATCAGCACGAACATTGAAACCTAACAATACCGCTTCGCTAGATTCTGCAAGTGTCACATCAGATTCAGAGATAGGACCGACGCCTGAGCTGATTACTCTGACTTTAACTTCATCAGTTGATAGCTCATTCAATGCAGAAAGCAGTGCTTCAAGCGAACCACGAACATCGGTTTTCAATACGATATTCAAGAATGACACATCGCCTTGTTCCATCTGATCAAACATGCTTTCTAAACGCATGGCATTCTGACGTTCAAGTTGACGCTCACGCTCACGGTTACTTCTAAACTCTGCCACTTCGCGAGCTTTTTTCTCGTCGGTTAAGACTAAGAACTCGCTGCCAGCTGCTGGCGTTTCAGGTAGGCCTAAAATTTCTACAGGGATAGAAGGACCTGCTGATTGAATACGCTTACCATGTTCATCAGTCATCGCACGAACTTTACCATAATGCTCGCCAGCCAAGACCAAGTCACCTTGCTTCAATGTGCCTTTTTTGACTAAGACACTAACAACCGGACCGCGCCCTTTTTCAAGTCTTGATTCAATGACCACACCTTGAGCAGCGCCATCTAACGGTGCTTCTAGCTCCATTAGTTCAGCTTGTAGGCTAATAAGTTCTAACAGCTCATCAATACCATCGCCGGTTTTGGCTGAGATGCGAGCCATTGGGGTATCGCCGCCCCACTCTTCTGAAACGACTTCTTTAGCAGTCAATTCATTAAGGACGCGATCTGGATCAGCGCTTGGCTTATCCATTTTATTGATTGCAACGATAATTGGCGTACCAGCAGCACGAGCATGATCAATAGCTTCTGCTGTTTGCGGCATCATACCATCATCAGCGGCAACAACTAACACAACAATATCAGTCGCCTGTGCACCGCGTGAACGCATAGCACTAAAGGCCGCGTGACCTGGAGTATCAAGGAAGGTAATCACACCACGATCGGTCTTAACGTGATAAGCACCGATATGCTGAGTAATACCACCTGCTTCACCAGTTGCCACTTTTGTTTCACGAATTTTATCAAGTAATGATGTCTTACCGTGATCGACGTGACCCATGATCGTGACTACTGGCGGACGAGTTTGAACGTTACTGCTACGCTCATCAACGGCGTCTTGTAGATCGTCTTCAACCTTAGTATCACTAACTAGTACTGGATTGTGACCCATCTCTTCAACGAGCAAACTTGCTGTCGCTTGATCAATCGTATCTGACTCACGAGCCATCTCACCCATTTTCATAAGCAATTTGGTGACTTCGCGCGCTTTAACTGCCATACGTTGAGCAAGATCTGCGACTGTAATTTGTTCACTAATCTCAACATCGTAAACAATTTTTTCAACAGGTTTTTCGAACTTATGCTGTGATGCTTGCGTTGAACGCAAACCGTTTTTACGGTTTTTGATTTCACGCTCATCTTGATTCTTACGACGACCACGGCCACGAGCACTAGTACTACTGGTGCCACGCTTGATTTCACGACGTTCTTTTTCAAACGATTCTTCTAAGGCATCACCAACCAAACCTTCAGCTAGTGGCTCGTCTTTACGAACTTCAGAAGCAGGCTGATCTGTATATTTTCCAGCCATTTTACGCATTTGTTCAAGCGTACGTTTCTGTGCTTCTTCAGCTTGAGCGCGGCGTGTTTCTGTTTCGATTTCACGTAAACGAGCTTCTTCTTTCTCACGCATTTCGCGCGCTTTACGCTCAACTGCCGTTTCAACTTTCGGTTTCGTCGCTGCAACTTTTTTCTTCGGTTGGTCTTTAGGTTTTACTTCGACAGTGGTTTTGCCACCTTTTTTCACAACCACTGAGGTTGAGATATCGTCGTTTTTATCATCTGACTTTTTGCTAGAGCCTAAGCTTGCACGCATTGCAGCCAAGGTTGCAGCTTGACGTTCTTCAGATTTTTTCTTGGTAGCAGCACGCTCTTCAGCATCTTTAGCAGCACGTTCTTGCGACTCAATCATCGCTTGCTCACGCGCAGCCAACTCTTCAGCCATTTTTTCTGGATCAGGCTTTTCAAATACTTTCTTTTTACGCACTTCCACATTGACGCTCTTAGATTTACCTGAAGAGCCGGTCACGCGCGCAGTACTAGTTGTCTTAGATTTAAGACTAATACGACGCTTTTCTTGCTGACCATGACTTTGCTTTAAATACGTCACCAACTTCTCTTGCTCAAGCTCAGTGACTAGGTCACCTTCTGCACGAGCAGGCAGTCCAGCATCTACCAATTGCTGTTGTACAGCACTTGCGGTTTTGCCTACCATATCTGCCAGTTCTTTGACGGTCTTATCTGCCATTTATTATCACCTACTGTCTATTATTTGCTATATGTTCAATTCAGTTGTTGGCTACAAATGATTGGGGTAAGGCTGGTATTGGTACTGCGTTCATACCAGCACTTTATTATCGATAGCATATCACTAAAAGACAGCGATATGCAGTTACCGCTTATTCATTGAACCAAGATTCCCGAGCTTTCATGATGAGTTTTCCTGCGGTTTCAGAGTCTAAACCTTCGATATCTTCGAGATCGAAGACTGCTTGTTCTGCCAAATCATCAACGGTAATAATGTCTTTTTGTGCCATTTTATAAGCCCAATTGACTGTCATACCTTCAAGCTCTTGTAGCTCTTGACTTGGCTCTTTCATGTTCTGTTGTTTGACCAGCTCATCAGCGATGACGACTTCTTTTGCACGCTCTTGAATCATCTCAATTGCTTCATCGTCTAGACCTTCAATATCATAAAAGGTTTCAACTGGTACGTAAGCCACTTCTTCAATACTGGTAAAACCAATATCGACAAGTGCTTGCGCTAAGTCTTTATCTACTTCTAAACGTTCATAGAATAATTCGATAAAGGCTTTCGATTCGTTTTGTTGACGCTGCTGATATTCTTCTTCTAGCATCATATTAAGCTTATAGCCCGTTAGCTCAGACGCCAAACGTACGTTTTGACCTTGTGAACCGATCGCACGCGCCAACTGATCATTGGTGCTAAAGATAATATCAGCCGTTTGCGTATCTTCATCCAAGATGATGCTACTGACGTCAGCTGGCTCTAAAGCACTGATAATGAACTGTGCTGGATCATCTGACCATACCACCACATCAATGCGTTCGCCATCAAGCTCCTGCTGTACGGCTTGGATACGTGTACCACGCATACCAATACAAGCACCAACTGGATCGATACGATGATCGTTGGTTTTCACAGCTATTTTAGCACGAGTACCCGGCAAGCGCGCGACGTTGCGGATTTCAATAATTTGTTCGGCAATTTCAGGCACTTCTTTTTGCATCAATGCTGAAAGCATTTCAGGATGAGTACGAGACAGTAGCAACTGAGCGCCGCGGTTTTCACGGTTTACATGATACAAAATGGCATTGATACGTGATTTTGCACGTAATTGCTCACGCGGCAGCATCTGATCACGTGACAAATAGCCTTCGGCATTGTCACCTAGATCAATGATATAGCCATCACGAGTCTGCTTCTTGACTTCGCCATACATCATCTCGCCAACACGTGGCTCAAAAGCATCTGCTACTAAATTACGCTCAGCTTCACGAATCTTTTGGATGATGACTTGTTTGGCTTGAGTCGCAGCAATACGACCAAACTCAATCGATTCAATCTGTTCTTCTTTGACATCACCGATTGACCATTCTTCTGGATCAAGATCGCTGATGGCTAGCTGACAAGCCGGCATTTCATGGTCTTCATCTGCAACCACTGTCCAGTAACGATAAGTATCATAATCGCCGGTTGTACGGTCGATAGCAACCCGTACTGCCACTTCTGGCTGTTCGGTGTATACTTTTTTCTTGGTAGATACCACCAAAGCATCTTCTATCGCTTCAAAGATATCTTCAGGATTTAAGCCCTTTTCATTACTGACAGTTTCTACTACCGTTAAGATTTCACGACTCATGCTATACCTGTCCTATCATTTTTAATTGACTTAAATTTTATAATTTATGTATTGCTATTATATTTTCACCGTAAGCTATATAAGCTGTTTGGATATTAAAATGCTGATGGATGATTTGTTACTTCAAGTTTTCAAATCAAACCAAGCTGTACAAAAGCTTAGGCATCTTCATAAATCAAATTGGCTTTATCAATATTACTCAGCGCAATCTCAAACTGCTGACCATCGCTTGATGTCAGATTTAAGACATTTGCATCGATACTATCTAAAGTACCTGTCGCTTTGCGACGTTTTTGATCACCTTCACCAATCGCTTGTATTAAACGCAAGCTGACGGTTTGACCAACATAGGCATGCATCTGCTCATCGGAAAAGAATGCACGGTCGAAACCTGGTGAAGAGACTTCTAAGATAAACTCACCAGCAATCGGATCATGAACCTCAAGAATACCGCTCACTTGATGGTTCACTGCTGCACAGTTTTCAATGGTTACTTGTTTATTTTGAGCCTGCTCTTCTGGCAATGCCTCAATATAGATGCGTAATAAAGAGCGATTGCCTTGCGGTGCAAACTCGATACCCCATAATGCCACATCGCAAGCCGCGACGGCAGGAGCAATAATATTGGTCAGTTCTGTAACTTTGGTTGAAAGCTTCATAATCTATTTATCTTTTCCTATTCACGTATCTATCGTACTTAGTAAACTGCGTAATTGTCGCTCACTCATGGAATTTATTTATTAGTAAGAGACACAGTCATTATATTATCTTAAATCACAAACATATTATTTTATATGATATGCGCTTATATAGGGATGAGCACAAAAAACATCAAGCTCAGCCAGACAATGCTTTTATTATTCACAAAGCAGTACTACCGATAAAGGAGTGAGGAATAAAGGATAGTGTGCTTAAGAAGCAGCGCGCCGATAGCGGCAGGTGACAACCAATAACGAATAATATCGCACTCTATAGAACTAGAGCTTAGCATAAGTAGGATAGATACCGCGATACCACTGACCGTCAGATACAAAAAAACCCACAAACATAATGGTGGGCTAATCGTTACTGACAAATTTAGTGTACAAAACATCAGTATAAAAAGTGGTAGCGGGGGCTGGATTTGAACCAACGACCTTCGGGTTATGAGCCCGACGAGCTACCAGACTGCTCCACCCCGCATCAATCTATGGTGCGTATTATAGCGGGGGTTTATATAAGTGTCAATCTTTATTTTAAATAAATTAAACTAAATTTCTTACCTATATTACTAACGCCGTACTTAATACGTTACAACTTTAAAAACTTGGTGCGATTGGGGGGACTTGAACCCCCACAGCTTGCGCCACCACCCCCTCAAGATGGCGTGTCTACCATTCCACCACAATCGCATTTTTCACTGCTCTACTATTACTATCTAATCTATCATAATAGATGCTTAAGGTAGGCATCGATAGAATCAGACTGCTAAAACAGAAAAGTATTGTAAATCTAACGCCTCAAAATAGCAAGAGCTGCCTCAATTAAAAGGCAATGACTAAAGACAGCTATTAAAGGCAAATGTCTTTAAAATACAGTTATTGAGGATTCTGTGTCAATGGACGCGGCGTTTGTGGTGCTGACACAGGTGCATCTAAACGGAACTGATCTTCAGCCTGTTTGCGCGCGTGAACGGCTAGCGTCATACTGGTGATAAAAAATATCACTGTTAATACTGCTGTCGCACGCGTTAAAAAGTTCGCTGTTCCTGCCGCACCAAAGACCGTACCTGACGAGCCAGCGCCAAAAGAAGCTCCAGCGTCTGCCCCTTTACCATGCTGTATCAAAATCAAGCCGATCATGGCAATCGCCACGATAATATGCAGGGCTAATATAAACGTAAACATGGTGGCCTCTTTTGCCGCGTAATGACGACTGATAACGGAAAATAAATCTTACGGTTAATAGGAATAGCAATTGACGGGTAATGCTGCCAAATCGATTATATAAATAAGGCGCATTGTACACGATTGCAAGGGCACTGTTAAACCTACTTTTGCCAACTGATAAAGACATTTTATAATCGAGACCGCCATGAAATGCACGTTTTATCTCTATTAACTAGTCTTTAGCTCGACTAAAGGCATTGGCAATTGCCAAAAAACTCTCTACCTTTAATGATGCGCCGCCAACCAATGCCCCATCAATCATAGGATCTGCGGCAAAGCTATCGGCATTATCCGCATTGACACTACCACCATATAGCACACTCATTACCTTTAGTGATTCTGCAAAGCCTGTGATGGTTTGCTTAATATGCTGATGCGTTTGACTGACTTCGCTCACGGTTGGGACTTTGCCAGTACCAATCGCCCACACTGGCTCATAAGCAATGATCAGTCGATCAGATAGTGATGACATGATATCTGGTTGGGTAGTAATCACTTCTTTTATGACTGATAACTGAGTGTCAATTACGTCAAGGGTTTGCTTATCATCATATTGAGCCTGAGTTTCACCAATACAAAATACCACGCCCAAACCTTGGGTAAGTGCGTGAGTCACTTTCTGAAATAACGTATCGTGAGACTCGCTATGATACTGGCGACGCTCAGAATGACCTAGTATTGTCCAAGTTGCCCCAGCGTCTGCTATTTGCTGTGCTGAGCATTCACCCGTATAAGCGCCAACACTGGCACTATGCGCACTGACGTCTTGCGCTGCACTCAATATCGAACTACCAGCTAAACGCGCACTGACAGCTGCCAGATGAATACAGCTTGGTGCCACCATCAACTGACAGCGACTATTTGACCGTTCTATGGCGGCTTGCTCTTTAGCATCAATTGTAGTCAACAAATTATTCAACAATAAATCGACGTCGTGACTCGTTGCTGGATTCTGTTTCCAATTACCAATTACCCAAGCTTGCATACTCATCTACCTTGTTTCATCTATTCTTGCCAATTTGGCTAATATGCGCGCCAGTATAACAAATAATTCCCAAGTGCTATAGTATGCTGCCGCCAGCAGAAAAACAGACAGTCAATGCAAATATTTACTAGGGCGTGTCCTCACTCTAAAAAATAATGATAAAAATGAGATAAATTACTGTCAAACAAGGAAAGTAGCGCAAATATTATCGAGATATTGATAAGCTATTTGACGATGTTTGGCAAAATTTAGCTTATTTAGAAAATAGTCTATTGAATTGAAGACACGCCCTAGACATTGTCTCAAGCTATGATTTTTTGGGTCAAGCACTCAATCGTCCATATAAAATCTTTAAACTAAAGTAATGTTTTATAGTATTGTGTCTATATATAACAGACTATTATCAAGAATCTAACAACTAAGCTACTGATGAACTACACTATTAAAACGGTTTCTCTGCTAAATCTCATAAGAGCATCTCTGCATTGACTGTTATTCATGATGGCCTAAAGGCTAACAATGACTTATAGCAGGTATTTGTTAAAAATTATAATAGTAAGTGGCTCTCAGAAGTATATGGATTTCAGACAAATATATAGCATATTGGATATTAAGGAGAAGTCGTAATGTCTATCACCACGAGCAAGTATGGTGGTTTAGCGCACCAGCTAATCAGCGAAGGTATCGTCAGCGAAGCGAATATGAAAATCGCGCAGACCGAATCGCAACAGCAACAAGTAGGACTAGTGCCCTACCTAGTCGACAATAAATTAGCAGATGCTTATCATCTTGCGCAGATGTTGTCACAAGCGTTTGGCGATCCTCTTTTCGATCTTGATGCTTTACATGTTGATGTCATTCCAAAAGACTTAGTAGATGAAAAAATCATTCGTAAATTTAATGCGTTGCCATTATTCAAACGAGGACAGCGTTTATTCGTCGCATTAAGTGATCCAACTCGTGTGGATGCAATTGACGCTATTGCTTTTAATTCACGGCTGTCTATTGAAACTATTGTCGTCGAAGAAGACAAGTTAAAAAAGCGTATTGAGAGTCTTTACGCTGATGCCATGCAAAATTTTGATAGCTTCTCTGATAGCGATTTAAATGTTGGCTTTGATGAAGGTGAAGAAGAGGAAGGCGAGACCAAGCTTAGTGATGGTGTCGAGGAAGCACCCGTTGTAAAATTTGTTAATAAAATGCTGGTTGATGCCATTCGTATGGGTGCCTCTGACTTGCACTTTGAACCCTATGAAAAAACCTATCGCGTTCGCTTTCGTGTCGATGGTGTGATGCAAAAAATGGCCAATCCACCCGTACAACTGGCTGGGAAAATTGCAGCCCGTTTAAAAGTCATGTCGCAGATGGATATTTCAGAGCGCCGTGTGCCACAAGATGGACGTATCAAGCTCAAGATATCTAAAGATAAAGCCATCGACTTTCGAGTAAGCTGTCTGCCTACCCTATTTGGCGAAAAACTTGTACTTCGTATTTTGGATCCTTCTTCAGCGATGTTGGGTATTGAAGCGCTCGGCTATGAACCTGATCAGAAAGATATGTTTTTAGAGGCACTGCATAAACCACAAGGTATGTTGCTTATCACGGGACCAACTGGTTCTGGTAAGACCGTGTCGCTTTATACTGGTATTAATATTTTAAATACTGGCGCGACCAACATATCCACTGCTGAAGATCCAGTGGAGATTAACTTGGAGGGGATCAATCAAGTCAACGTCAATCCAAAAGTGGGTCTAACTTTCGCAAATGCCCTCAAATCTTTTTTACGACAAGATCCTGATATTGTCATGGTCGGTGAGATTCGTGACCTTGAGACTGCTGAAATTGCAATTAAAGCAGCGCAAACAGGGCACATGGTGCTCTCAACCCTACATACCAACTCAGCACCTGAAACACTGACGCGGCTGCGGAACATGGGTGTGGCCTCCTTTAATATCGCGACTTCAGTAAACTTGGTTATCGCCCAGCGCTTAGCACGACGTTTGTGTAAAAACTGCAAAAAACCTATTAACATCCCTAAGCAAAGTCTGCTTGAGCTCGGCTTTACAGACGCTGATTTGGACAATCCAGACAATATCATTCACGAGCCAGTAGGTTGTAATGAATGCCGTGAAGGTTATAAAGGACGAGTCGGTATCTACGAAGTTATGAAAGTCAGCCCTGATATCTCACGCATCATTATGGAAGACGGTAACGCGATAGATATAAAAGACGCTGCACTTAAAAATGGCTTCCGAGACCTGCGTCGCTCTGGGATTTTAAAAGTCTTACAAGGCGTAACCAGTATTCAAGAAATGATGCGCGTCACTTCTGAATAAGAATACTGGCTATGCGTATGTTGCATACGCACAAAAATACAGACACTGCTGATCACTAAAGAGGAACGTTTGAAGTGACTAAACCAACTACTTTTTAATCTTGAATTGTCGAAAAAATAGCTTTTAGTAATGCACTGATAAAAGGGTATTTGGACATTCAAAACTGTCCTTATATGAGTAATGCCATTATTTATATGAGGACTTATATGATGGGTGGTAATCGTACGGACTTTTATAAATCAGCAATAATCTCTACCAGATATACTTAAATATAAAACAGAGTTATACTGGTTTTTTACGTTAAAATAAAGTATGCCTCTTTTATGTAATGAGTCAGGCATCGTTGTACATCTTTGCAAGATCTATATTAGACAATATTTTGAGGGTAGTAACATGGCAAAAGCGAAGACCGACGTGCTGTTAGACTTTGTCTATGATGGGGTGAATCGACGCGGACAAAAAGTGAAGGGAGAGACCACCAGCCGTAGTTTAGAGTTAGCAAAAGCAACTTTACGCAAACAAGGTATCAGCGTTAAAGGTATCAAGAAAAAACCAAAGCCACTTTACACTTTCAAAAAATCCATCAAACCTATCGATATTGCCATTTTTGCCCGTCAATTAGCGACTATGATGAAAGCGGGTGTGCCATTGACTCAATCCTTTGAGATTGTTGCTGACTCACTTGACAATCCAAGTATGAAAGACTTGGTATTACAAATAAAATATGACATTGAAGCGGGTGGGACTTTTGCTTCAGCATTGCGTAAGCATCCCCGTTATTTTGACGACCTGTTTTGTTCACTTGTCGATTCTGGTGAGCAGTCTGGTGCACTGGAAACCATGCTTGAACGTGTTGCTACCTATAAAGAAAAAAGTGAATTACTTAAAGCCAAAATTAAAAAAGCAATGAAGTACCCTATCGCGGTTGTCGTTGTCGCTATTATTGTGACTATGATTTTGCTAATAAAGGTCGTGCCGGTATTTTCAGAATTATTTGGCTCATTTGGTGCAGATTTACCTGCATTTACCCAAATGGTTGTTAATATGTCTGAGTGGATGCAGGTATGGTGGTTCATTCTAGTTGTTATTATTGGTGGTGCCATTATTGGTTTTTCGGAGGCCAAAAAACGGTCTAAAAAATTCCGTGATTTTTTAGACCGTGCAGTATTAAAAGCACCAATATTTGGAAATATCGCTTATCAAGCGGTTATTGCCCGTTTTTCCCGCACACTATCGACTACCTTTGCTGCGGGCGTGCCGCTTATTGACGCTCTTGAATCTACTGCTGGTGCGGCAAATAATGTCGTATTTTATAACGCTATTCAGCAAATCAAAAATGATGTTTCTACTGGTCAACAGCTACAGTTTTCGATACGCTCAACCAACCTTTTCCCAAGTTTAGCCATTCAAATGGTCGGTATCGGTGAAGAATCCGGTAGTTTGGAAGAGATGTTAGATAAAGTTGCTGTCTATTATGAAAATGAAGTAGACAACGCCGTTGATGGATTGACCAGCTTAATGGAACCTTTAATCATGGCGGTGCTCGGTGTATTAGTTGGCGGCTTGGTGATTGCCATGTATTTACCAATATTCCAAATGGGCTCAGTAGTAGGCTAAAAGCTATTTAAAGGACAGCTTGTTCATGCAATTTATAGAGTTATTACAAGACAATATGCCTATCGCTTTAGGCATATTCGGCCTACTAGGTCTTTGCGTTGGCAGTTTTTTAAATGTGGTGATTCACCGTATTCCGCTGATGATGGTTTATAGCTGGCGACAAGAGTGCAGCCAGTTTATGTCAGAACAAGCAGATATGCCTCGCGGACACACTCTGCCCCTAACAAATATCGTAGCGGCTGACCAGCCGATTACTTTGAGTCGACCAGCCTCACGCTGCCCTCATTGCGCCCACAAAATAAAGTGGTACGAAAACATACCGTTAATTAGCTGGTTAATACTACGTGGCCGTTGCTCAGAATGTAAAGCAGCGATTGGACTGCGTTATCCACTGGTTGAGCTAGCAACAGCCCTACTATCAATGTTAGTGATTTATCAGTTTGACGTAACTGCAGCTGGCTTGTCAGCCCTGATTTTGGTATGGACGCTGGTTGCATTAACCGGTATTGATTTTGATACCCAATTACTGCCTGATCGCTTGACCTTTCCATTAGCGGGTTTAGGATTAGCAG
Organism: Psychrobacter sp. AOP30-A2-5; assembly: GCF_052378115.1. Taxonomy (NCBI): domain Bacteria; kingdom Pseudomonadati; phylum Pseudomonadota; class Gammaproteobacteria; order Moraxellales; family Moraxellaceae; genus Psychrobacter; species Psychrobacter sp. AOP30-A2-5. The sequence goes on from NZ_JBQSXK010000010.1 coordinate 55,328, forward strand.
TGAATTCACAAGGCTGGTTTGTCTCACCTACCCAGTCAATTTGGGGCTTATTGCTAGGGTTTTTGTCATTGTGGATAGTGGTTAAGATATTTTATCTAATCACTAAAAAGCATGGTATGGGGCAGGGAGATTTCAAATTATTGGCAGTATTAGGTGCTTGGCTTGGGCCCATGATGTTGCCATTGATTATTTTATTGTCTTCTCTATTAGGCTCAATTGTTGGGATTATTTTGATGAAGAAGCAGGGTGAAAGCAAGCCGTTTGCCTTTGGTCCTTATATCGCTATCGCTGGTATTGTTGCTTTATTATATGGCTCAGATATCGTCAACTGGTATCTCGGCATGTATACTTACTAAATTGTCCTAGAAAGTATTTCGGTCACTCCTTTTTAAACAGACACCAAATCTTAAAATAGGCACCAAAATACTTTCTTAGCTTATAACCATCACTGTCATTATATCGAGCAGATAAGTCATTATTATGTCAAAACAATCATTTTCACCTTATTCTCATAAGCCCCAGACCCCGCAAAAGAAAAGCAAAACTTTAGTAGTTGGCTTAACGGGTGGTATCGGTAGTGGTAAGTCCGCTGCGAGTGCTTGGTTCGCTGAGCAAGGCATTGATATTATCGATGCGGATGTGATTGCCCATGAAGTCGTCGCTAAAGGTAGCAACACTCTGCACAAAATCCAGAAAAAATTTGGTGATTGGGTGTTGAATAGTGATGGATCAATGGATCGAGTGGCAGTAAGAACGCACGTCTTTTCACATCCTGAGGCATTGATTGAGTTAGAAGCAATCACTCACCCAGCGATACGCGAAGCAGCAAAAGCACAGTTGGCAACCAGTACTTCGCCTTACGTGATATTGTCAGCGCCTTTACTTATTGAAGCAGCAGAAGCAGGGCTTGCCAATTTATGCCAACGTATCTTAGTAATGGATGCCACCGAAGATACGCAGATTGCGCGTGCCAGTCAGCGCGACGAACAAAGCATACAAAAAATCAAAGCCATCATGGTGAATCAGCTGAGCCGCGAAGAGCGTAATCGTCATGCAGATGATGTGGTGCTCAACGAAAGTGATCTTGCGGCTCTGTATGTGCAATTAGCGCCATTACACCAAGAATATCTTAAGCTTGCCCAGCAGCTAAAGTACGCTGTCGATTGACTTCATATAGCGCCATACCAGTGGCAACACTCACATTTAGACTTTGAAGGTTGCCATGCTCATTTCCTGACATCGGAATATACACCAGCTCATCACAGCTCTCCATAGTCAGGCGACGCATCCCCTCACCTTCTGAACCCATGATAATGGCTGTTTTGCCAGTCAGATCAGCAGCATGAATGGGTTTGGCATCCGCATTAAGCGCTGTACCAAACACAAATACCCCAGCATTTTTGATTTGCGTGAGCGTACGTGCCAGATTGGTAACACTAATAATCGGCATCATCTCTGCTGCACCGACTGATACTTTAGCCACTGTTGGTGTCAGACTTGCCGCATGATGTTTCGGACAAACCACGGCATCCACACCCATCGCCACTGCGGTACGCAAGCAAGCACCAAAGTTATGTGCATCCGTAATTTGATCTAAGACCAATAATAAGCATTGGTCACGCCCAGCAAGGGTAGCAAGCAAGCCTTCATCAGCAAATCCTAAAGGACGCGCATTCAGCACCACACCTTGGTGCTGCGGGCTGCCACACAATTGCGTGAGTTTGTCTTTTTGCGTGGGTTGGATACTGATACCATTGTCACGTGCTTGCGCCATAATCGCTTGTACATGGCTATCAGTCTCACGACCTTGCTGCACAAACAAGCTTAGCCCATCTAAAGGACGATATTCGAGTAAGGCATCAATCGCATGAATGCCATAAAAATAGGTAGGTTTTGCCATAATAGGCCTATTGATTATAAAGTGGGTATCGCGCTATATGATAAAAACTAGGCGATAAAAAGAGATGACAGTAATTGTATCAATAAATGGATATCTGCATATAAATAATATCAGCAGAAAAAGAAAAACCTTACCAATCCGATAAGGTTTTTCTTTTTTTGAGTAAAAGGCTTTTTGCTGTCATCAATCACTTAATAACAGCTTTAGCAAACTTACCCTTCTAAGTGGCAGATATATTGAACAATTTCTTCTGTCCGCAGATTAAAACCACTATTGCCTTCAACCACGAATGATTGACCAGCGCGGTAATAGCTGAATTCTTCATCACCATTAATTTTGACCTCACACTCACCGCCCGTGATTTCGATACGCTCGGAGGTATTGGTGCTAAAATGGTAATGCTCAACCAAATTATCACAAGGCAAGATAACGCCCAATGTTTTATGTCGACCATCTTCGAACATAATAGTGTGGCTTGAACAACGACCATCATAAGATACCGTCGCTTGAGCATTGACTGTTACATTAGTAAATTGCGCCGCTGTCATAGTGGCTTCCTTATCAAATAATCATTACGAAACTAAAAAATAAGTAATTGGTTAGAGTACCGCCAGAGTTGCGTCGTTAACCGACACCTCTGTACTACGTACTGTATCCTTCTATACTAGATATCTGTGCGCTAAAGCTAGCCACAGGTTCTATGAAAATACTTTAGAATAATGACCGAGTGGCATACTCTTCCAACTATACGCCTATCATTTTACAAAATTATGACTCGTTATCGTGTATTACACCGTACTAATCTAATCAGAAGAGTTTATCATTATGTGAGATTATGCTACCACATTATATCTATAAAGTTTGTTAAAGCGACTAGGAAAATGCTGTTTGATGCGAATCTTAAACTTACTTACTCATCTTTTTTTGAGTCAGCACCTTATCACTATAATGGGGCTTTTTTTATACATTTGATCCGCAACCATTCTTAGTCTAACGCCATCATTTTGACAGGCTTAGTCATCTTAATGATTGATATTGTGAATATTATGATGACGACTCATTGCCAGTTTTTGATAGCTTTATGGTAATCTTCCAAGAATAAATTCTATTATACAGTGCCTGAAAGTTTGTATTTAAGCGCGTTTAACATCATACTATTTGCCTATAACATTTATCTCATTAACACGGTTAAATGAATAATTTCACTCCCTTATCTACCCTATTTTATATATGGCTTCTTGAGATGTATATGAAGTCTATTGTCTGTCATGAGAGGCGTTGATGCTAGTATCATTAACTTTACATCAGTTTGCGTTGATCGCTCAGCATGAGCTGAGTGTGGCTGAAGGCTTCAATGTCATCACGGGTGAGACCGGTGCTGGCAAATCGCTATTACTCGATGCACTGTCTTTATGTGTTGGTGAGCGCGCAGACAGTGCAATGGTCAGACACGGGGCGGCGCAAGCCGATATTTATGCGCAGTTTGATGTGGAGCATAACAATGTCATCGCTGAGTGGTTCGCTAAAAATGATCGACCATTAGAAGAACCTGAAGTCCTAATTCGTCGTCAGCTCAGCAATACCGGACGCTCAAAAGCTTGGTTAAATGGCACGCCTGTCAGCTTGGTGGAGCTCAAAAGCTTAGGTGCATTGCTGGTCAATATCCATAGTCAGCACGCTCAGCAAGCGCTCCTCAAGCCGCAGTTTGTGGTGCAATGGCTCGACGAGATGGCACAAATCACGCCATTAGCTATACAAACTGCCAGCAGCTATCAAGCTTATCAGCAGCTTAAACGCCGTGCTGACGATATTGCGAGCCGTGAGGCTCAACGACAAGACCGTATTCAACTATTGCAAAGCCAACTTGCTGATATTGCGCCGTTATTGGCGGTTGATTATGCAGAAGTTGAAGCAGAGCACGAAGAGCTGTCTAATATCGAAGCCCTCATGATAGAGGCCAGTCATGGCTTGCATCTGCTCGACAATGACACGGATGAGCCAGATGTTATGACCTTGCTCGGGCAAGCGATTAAGCTCTGTGATAACCAAATGAGTGTCAGTCAAACTTTTGAGCAGGCTTCTGAACAGCTGCATCTAGCACAGCAGCAAATCATTGAGGTGACAGCGCTACTTTCAGACTACGCTGAACAACAATTGCCTGATCCAGAGCGTTTGCAGACACTAGACAGTCTTATCAGCTTAGGTCATCGCTTATCACGTAGACATAGCTTGCCAACGAGCGACTTAATCGATGAAGCAAAGGGCTGGGAAGCGCAATTAGAGCAGTTAGAAAACGAGCCAAGTAGCGATGCGATGGCGGCACAAATTGAACAAGCTTGGCAAGACTATCTTGCATTCGCCGCTCAGCTAAATCAAGAGCGCTCGAAAGCCGCGCCGATCGTCAGCAAACAATTAATGCAGCAACTACAACCGCTCGCGCTACCCAATGCCCGCTGCGAGTTTGTCTTTACCAAAAAAGCCGATGCCAGCCAATATAGTGCGCAAGGTTGCTATGATATCGATTTATTATTTAGCGCCAACGTCGGTATGCCTATGCAGCCATTACATAAGATTGCCTCAGGCGGTGAGCTGTCACGAATGGCACTGGTGATGCAAGTACTGCAAGCGACCAATGCCGATAATAATGCCGCTAAGCCGATGCTCGTCTTTGATGAAGTCGATGTCGGTATCAGTGGCGGCACGGCGCAAGTGGTCGGTGAGCTACTACGCGCGCTTGGGCAGACGCAGCAGCTACTGGCCATTACTCACCAAGCACAAGTCGCGGCGCAAGCGCATCAGCATATATTGGTACAAAAACATCATGACGAGCAGACCGAAAGCGAGCTATTAATACTGACTGATAGCGCACAAGTCGACGAGCTGGCACGCATGTCTGGCGGTGTGATCATCACTGACATCACCCGTGACCATGCGCGTAGTTTATTGACCGATGTTAAATAAAAGCTTTTTCATTAATAATGATAGTTGCGCAGCGCTGTGTCTCATCACTGCTAAATATTTGCTTTGGTTGATTTTCACCTCAGTATCGCCATATAGTGGAGTGTTATCTCTGTTATTTTACCTTTCATATTAGGTTGCGTTTGTCTCTATGTCTAAAGCCAATTTGACCCATCATTTCTTAATCGCGGCACCAGAACTGTCAGACCCACGGTTTGAGCAGGCGCTGATTTATATCTGTCGTCATGATAAACACGGCGCACTTGGTCTGATGGTCAATCGTCCATTAGAGCAGGCACGCGTGGGCAAACTGCTAGAAGATTTAGACATTGAAGTGACGGATGCGCAAGTGATGGAAGATGTAGCATTAGAGGGTGGCCCGATGTATCCAGAGGTTGGCTTTGTGCTGCATACGGGTCAACCAGAATGGGCATCGTCTTTTGCAATCTCAGAAAACGTCTGTATTACCACCAGTCAAGATATCCTTAAGCGTATCGCCGCAGGTCAAGGCGTTGGGCATTATCAGCTGTGCTTGGGTCATGCCAGCTGGGGTAAAAAACAGCTCGATCAAGAGCTAAATAATGGCGATTGGCTTGTCTGCCCTGCTGATCTGAATTTATTGTTTGATACGCCATTCGAAGAACGCTGGCAAATTGCCGCGGATAAGATTGGGGTGAACTTTGATTACCTTAGTAGCGATATCGGTCATGCTTAATGATTGGTTATGATTGTTAAATTATCCATTTAAACTAAAGATGCATTTAAATTAAAGCCGTTAAGCTAAATGAATCACGCCCAATAGAAATAGGAAGTATGCATAATGATGGTAGAGTCTGATACGAGCATTAAAATCGAAACTGCTGACACTATTGTGGCGGAATCCGCTATTAAGCCTCATCTTATTTTGGCGCTCGATTACGGGGTAAAAAAGATGGGTATGGCGCTGGGTAATACCATTACCGAGACTGCGCGTGCCTTTGATATTTTAGCGATGAATAATGGTCAGCCTGATTGGGACAATCTGCTCGGTATTATCAAAGTCTGGGGCGTGGCAAAAGTGGTGGTTGGGTTGCCGCTTAATATGGATGGCAGCAGCTCAATGCTGTCTAAGCGTGCGCACAAATTCGCTCGCCGTCTAGCACATCGAGTCATGGAACAGCATCTACCAGTGGTCGTGAGCCTTTGTGATGAGCGTCTAACCTCAGTGGCAGCGCGTGAGATCGCTTGGGAGAATGGTTGGATTAAGCATGAGCGCGATCCGATTGATGATATCTCTGCCTGCATTCTGATGTCGACTTATTTCGCTGACCCCAGTAGCAGTATCGCCATCGACGCTATCAAAGCCGATTAAATCAGCGACAAACCTGCTGTTAAAACACTCTTAATTAAAACACTGCCAATTCTGACATATCGTCACTCTACACGGATAAATACCTGATTATTATGACCACTGTCTCAGACCACTCCCTGCAAAACAAATCGCAACATGGTTTTGCGCCACTTGCCATCGCCCGTATCAAAGGCGCACAGCGAGCGAATCAAATAGCGATTTATCTCATTTATGCCGCTATTCTCGCCTTTATGGTCTTTGGCACCATTGCTAGTATCAAAGCCTTTCATGACAATCAACTGCTTTATCAACTTTTCTATAACTTGCCTTATGCCTTGGTTGCGCTTACGATTCCTATTACTATTTATGATGCGCTGGTAATTTATCGTTATCGATTAAACCAAGCGTCGATGATTGCCATGAGCATTGGCGTATCGACCATCATATTGGTTGGTGGCTTATTATTCGCTGATACCGCCTGGTTAGGCTTATCTTGTTGGCTAGGTGTGGCGTTTTTATTTAAAGTGAGCTTTAAGCGCTTTTTTAATTTTCTAGAAGCAGAAAAAGACACTGACATCGCTGAAGAAGCGTAAAGCATACTTATAAATGACGCAAAAAACTTTTACCTTATATTATCGATTTAAATGACTACTATGAGCACTTCTACCACGCAAACGACGATCAATCATTATTTAGATACTCAAGGGCTGATTTGTCCTGAGCCAGTCATGATGCTGCATCGAACCATCCGTAACGCTGATGCTGGCGAGGTGATTGAAATACTCGCCACCGACCCAGCCACCACTCGTGACATTCCTAATTTTTGTCGTCATTTGGGACATGAGCTTGTGCAGCAAGAAACGCTTGCTGAAAATGTAAATCTAAACGTCGATCCCGATGAAATAATGGTCGCTGGCGATGAGGATGCACCAATCAGCGCCACGCTTTATCGTTATCTGGTTAAGAAAAAAAGCGCTTAAATGCACTCAAGTTACCGCAGCAAAGCATTGATCACAGCAAGGCATTAATCACAGTAAAACAATGACAGCGCAATAAACAATATAAAGGTATCTTTGTATTTTAAGCGAAGTATCTTTCACAAAAGGTAGACTATTACGTGTTACAAACAGAAAAGCAGTATGTACAATGGCAAGAAAACGAAACTCTACATAATGCTCTTTGGTTGTCTGAAAGCAATCATATGCCACCTGCGCGTATTGTATTGGTCGATGATACAACGACCGCAGATGACGCTTACCGCTTAGCTTGCGAAGGCAGCTCACTGCTGTGGCGCGGTGATTTTCATAATGCACGCCAGTTGCTACAAGCGCTCGGTCGTCGCATAGATCGTACCAATGAGCGCTCTGAACTGCGTAAAGCAAAAAAAGCGGCTAAGTCTACAACAGAATCTGATTCAAGCAACTCTAAAGAAATTCCCAACCTCTTTCATCAACAGCGTCAACTGCAAGCGCAGCGTTCGCGCATATTGAGCCGTTTGCTACTAGAGCTTGATGCTAATTATGTCAGCCAGCTACGCCGCGCCCCTGATGTAAGCGAAGCCTGTACAGCCGCTTTTGGCCCGTTAGATAAGGCAATGGATGAGTCTTGTGTACTGTCGTTTCGTGACTTGCAAGGCGCACTTGGCGCAGCAGGATGGCGCGAAAAAGGTGTCCCAATAGACAGCTTAGGGTTATCAATTTTCCCGCATTATGGCGTCTTTGCACCAACCCGTCATGAGTATGTGCAGCTGTTGCTCGATGCACCGCTACCAGCGAGCCATGATGTCGCCTATGACATTGGTACTGGAACAGGATTGCTGGCTATTATCTTAGCTCAGCGCGGTGTTCCGCAAGTGATAGCAACGGATTTAAACCCACGTGCTTTGGCCTGTGCCAACGAGAACTTTACACGCTTAGAATTACCTGCCGTACAATTGCAGCAAGCCGATTTGTATCCGACTGATGCACCACTCGCCAATCTGATCGTCTGCAATCCGCCTTGGTTACCTGCTAAGCCAAGCTCGTCTCTTGAATACGCCGTCTATGATGCCAAGAGCGCGATGCTGCGTGGGGTATTACAAGGTGCCAAACAGCATTTAGCTGAGCACGGAGAGCTCTGGTTGATAATGTCGGACTTAGCTGAGCACCTGCAACTGCGCACCCGTGATGAGTTATTAGGCTTGTTTGCCGATGCTGGATTGGCCGTAAAATATCGTTTGGATACCCAACCTAAGCATGGTCGCAGCCAAGATGATACTGACCCTCTACATGTCGCGCGCAGTGCTGAAGTCACTTCATTATGGTGTCTAACGCTTATCTAACATTCAACCACCGAGTACTGAGTTATGAGCCGTGATCGTGCCGTGCAACAGCGCCAACCTAAGGCGCTAGCAGTAGATGACGAACCCAGTTATATCACTGAGTTTCGTCAAGCCATGCTGGCACGTGGTCTAGCGACTCGTACTCGTAATGCGTATGTCCGCGACCTGCGTTCCTGCGAGCTGACCAATCCTATTGCCCTGACACGCTGGCAGCCTGATGACGTGCTGCACTGCTTATCAACCCTTACTCAAGAAGGCAAAACCCCACGTACTCAGGCACGCATGCTCTCAAGCTTGCGTCAGTTTTATCTATGGATGATTGCCAGTAATCTGCGTGGAGACAATCCTTGTGAGCGTATCAAAAGCCCAAAGCTAGGTCGTCCATTACCCAAAGATTTGGCAGAGGCCGATGTCGATAATCTACTTGCCGCGCCCGATACCAGTACTGCACTTGGACTGCGTGACAAAGCCATGTTAGAGGTATTATATGCCTGCGGGCTGCGTGTGAGCGAATTGATTAATCTCTCATTAGAGCAAGTCAATCTAAACGCTGGCTGGCTACAAATCACGGGGAAAGGCAATAAAACTCGACTGGTGCCATTAGGCGAATATGCCAGCGATGCGCTAGAAGATTATCTAACGCATGCTCGTGGTGATTTGATTGCACATTTGAAATCTGGGAATTGCCAAGCAGTGTTTTTGACGGCGCAAGGTGGCTATATGACACGGCAGAACTTTTGGTATTTGTTAAAGAAACACGCCAAAGTCGCCAGTATCGATAAAGAGCTATCACCGCATACACTGCGTCACGCTTTTGCCACGCATTTGCTGAATCATGGCGCAGATTTGCGTAGCGTGCAGTTATTACTTGGGCACAGTGATTTATCAACCACTCAAATCTATACCCACGTGGCGACAGCGAGATTGCAACAGTTACATGCAGCACATCATCCGCGAGGTTAGATTACTTTCAATCTTTCGTCATGAAGTAGACCAAAACCTATTAATCTAATTTTAATAACACTTTTTGAAACATCAAAGTAACGAGCCAGCTTGCTAACAAATTAGCTATCATCTTATTTTCGGCCTGGTTATCTAAATAAATCCAGAACACACCTCTTCTTTTTAATCCTAACTCAGAATATATCTTTAAAAATGCTTTTGCTAATTGCTCACTAGGAACTAATAAACAGCTTGCTAAGTAATTCGCTTGAAACTCAAGCTTTGCAACCATAGAATTATCTAAAACCTGTATACTAGCTAAGTCATGTTCTTCAAATGAATCTTTATCCAAATATTGACTGTGTCCTAATAGGATATGCGACAATTCATGTGCAAGAGTGAATCTATCTCTTTTTTCATCTTCAATTTCTTTTTTGTATATAAAAATTTCATTACTTTTAAAATCAACTCTACCGAGTAGGCTCTTCTCATGTACAGAGGGAATAACGTCTTTATATAATTTTACGCTCTTTAATACCTCGTAAGATAGTAAGTCAGATAGACAAACAACGCCATCTAGGTACTCAATTTTTGTAAGTATTTCTTTAGCTATATTCTCCAGAGTATCTTTAGAAAAATATACTACTTGAGACTTAGAGCATTCGTCCTTTTGTCCAGTGATGTCTCTTAAATAATCCTTAAAACTACTAAACCATCTATTTTCAGAATAAAAGAACCAATTAGAATTGTAATAATTTGGTTGGTCGCTATGTACAAATATGTCCTTTGAGCTAAGAGCTTGATTGATACCATACTTTTCAAAACTTCTATTTAATACCCATTTCAGTCCATCGCTTTCGTTTATTTTAATGAGTCCTACATTTCTCTCTAAAGCTACATTAAATGCCGATTTTGCTAAATTAGAGCTAATCGCCATTATAGGTTTTAAATTATAGCTAAAATTACCTTCACTTAAATCTCTGACATCTTGTAAGAACTTATTGACCTGATCAACACCAACTGCTCCTTTATAGTCCTTACACTCAATCAGTATTAGAGATGAATAGTTTGGAATTTTTTCATCCTGATATACCTCAATAGCAATGTCAAACTCTATATCATTTTTCCTAAACCTTGAATAATACTTCTTCTTTTTGAAAACTTTCATATGGTTTTTAGGGTTTATAAATGTATTAAAACTTTCTATTTCTTCCATAAGAAGTGTTAGCACTTTATCTTCAAAATTATCGCCTTTTTCTGTTGTATTCATAATAATCTCATAGGCTATATCTCTATCAACCAATCTTACACTACAAAATCAGTATATAGCCTAGGTTTTTGGTCTATCGAATCAATAGCATGCTGCAAACCTACCCTTTTCTCGCTACAATACGCTTATGATGTGCACGTTGCATGACTGAGCAACACACCACCTTTTACTTATCTATTATCCGAGAATACCATGAGCCATAGACCACCTGCTGACCTATTAAAAAACGCCCAACACTGGCGCGAAGACATTAATTTTCGCCAAGACGTACTGGGCAAGCCATTTGATTTTTCGACCACGTGGGGCATTTTTTCACCGCAAAAGCTCGATGACGGCAGCTTGATGCTGCTTGATTATATTGATTTTGAAGCGGATGACGACTCGATTGATTTGGGCTGTGGCTATGGCGTACTCGGTATGACGGCAGCGCGTGAGTGTCCAAACGGTCTGCATACGTTGATTGATAAAGACTTTATGGCAGTCGAATATGCGCGCCGTAACTGTGAGAAAAACGGTCTAAAAAATGTCGATGTGCATTTATCAAATGGCTTCAATCACGTGGCAAAAGACAAAGACTTTAGCTTGGTGATGTCAAACTTGCCAGCCAAAGTAGGTAAAGAACAGCACTATTTATATTTCCTCGATGCCTATGCCCGTATGCGTAAAGGTGGGCGTTTTTACGTGGTCACCATCAATGGCTTGCGTCAGTTTATGAAGCGCTCGTTTACCGAAGTGTTTGGCAACAGCGAAAAGATCAAACAAGGCAAAACCTATACGATTACCATGGCGACCAAAGACTAAGCTTTAAAAGCTTATGTATTAAAAGCTGCGTAAACAAAAAGCCCGCTAAATCGTCATGATCTAGCGGGCTTTTTTTATGGCTAAATTTCTAAAATTACATCTGCCGTTTGAGCAAATAGCCACCCAAAATTGCACTGGCGATAATCGGTAATATCACCATTAATAACGGCGAAAATCCAGTCGCCAATGAGACAAAGCCAACCAAGTCTTGCACGTAACTAAATAGCAAGCCAAACAATAATGCCACAACGATACGCAAGCCTAAGCTATGCGTCCGCAGTGAGCCAAAAACAAATGAGCAGGCAACAATCACCAGCGATAAAATCGATAATGGTGACAGTAGCTTTTGCCAAAAAGCCAGCTCATGACTTAACGAGCGCGTGCCTTGTTGGCGCATAAATTGACGATGCTCATACAGCTGAGTCAATGACAAATCCTCTGCCTTACGGGTAAGCAGATATACCGATTCTGGGGCAAAGGGCAGGCTTAAAATATCTGACGGTGAGATGGCTTGGCTACTCTCAAAGCCCTGATTAATCATCAGCTTGGTCATGTTGTTCAGCTGCCACTCATAGCGATATTGCTCGCTCGGTTTGCTGCTGGCAGGATTAACAGGTTCACGACCAATATATTTACCACCCTCAGCGTGAATGGCCGTTTGCAGATTGCCATTATTGTCTAAATGCCAGCGTTTAACTTCACCGATATTGCCTTGCACATCAGCATAATCGATATACAAAATATCGCTACCATCTGGCTTGGCACTGCCGTCTTTTGTACTCTCAAAGCGTGGCTGCAACGTCCAATAACCGCGTACCGATGTGACCAATGAACTGCTGTCTTCGTCGTTGATTTCTTTTGCCAATTGATTAGAGTGCGGCAGCACGAACTGATTGATAATCAATGCGAGCAACACAAAAATCAAAGCAGGCTGCAATACCCAACCGACGATACGATAAACGCTGACGCCAGCGGCACGCATCACGACCAGCTCACTTTTATTGGCAAGCAAGCCCAAGCCGACCACTGCACCTAGCAATGCGCCAGTGGGAATAAATTGCTCTAAAAAATAAGGCGAGCGATAAAAAATATACTTAATCGCCTCGCCCATCGTATAGCTATCATCTAACGAATCCAGCTCAGACAAATAAGAGAATACCAGCTGTAATGCCCACAAGCCTATGACAGCTCCGACGATTGCGAGCAAAGCGTTCAGCTTGACGTAACGGCTCAGCACTTTTAGTTTGGCAGGTTTGCGAGCGTACTTAGCATGAGCGTTTTGCGAGTCAGGATTAGATGGTTTAGAAGATAAGACACTCATTAGGACTGCCCTCCTTGTGAGCCACTGCTCTGATGATCGGCAACTGTTAAAGGCGTGTTCTTCGGTTTGCGAAAGCGTAATCGATGCTGCACACGGCTGCCCCAATTCATATAAAGCGCCAATGCCATAAATCCTAAAATGAGCCACGCATATGCCCAGACGCTCACGCTGCCTTTGCTAACAGCATTTTTGAGTGAAATGATACCCAGTGCACAGCTGACAAACAATAAAATCGAAGGAAATAGGCGCAACCAGCGACCTTGGCGCGGACGTACTTGCGCCAGTGGTACAGCGAGCATTGGTGCAATGATCATCAACCACGGCAATGCTAGACGATAGCCAAGCTCACTTTGTGCCACACGCAGCGAGTTGCCACTACTTGCCGTACCACCCGTCGCGGCTTGCCATAATGGTCCAATCGCTTGCGTTTCGATATTATCTTCGGTGATGACTTCTTTTGAGGATTCTGTCAAAGTAATGCGGTAACGATCAAAGCCCACTTGATTGTATTTCAGACTGCCAGCACCGACTTCATAACGACGCCCTTGGAACAAGTCCAATTGGGTCACACCGCTATTACCCGTGTCTACTTGCTCGGCACGCTTAGCCAACGTAATAGTATCTTTGCTGATGTTGGTATTATTAGTAATCGCCGTTGGCATATTTGGTATGTCTGAAATATTTAATTGCCCAGCTGTTTCGGGATCGATGGTATTTTTAACATCGACGGCAGCCTCTTTAGCAGTGTTGTTTTTAGCGGCACTGCCCTTTTTTTCAGGCTCAGACTGAATAAGTATCACATCTTGCAATTGCTTTTTATCATCACTCAAGCTGCCCACATACAAATGATAATTGCCACTACTAATAAATTCATTGGGACGAATTAAATCAAAAGCACTGGTCAATGCCTGCTGTTGCCAGACACTTTCCGATGAGCGTACGCCCCACGGTTTACCAACGATGGATAAAGCCGCTTCCCCAACGAACAATGCCAATATTAAAGGCGTCATCAAACGGGCAAGTTTACCACGCGACACCCCACTGGCATTAATCACCGCCATTTCTTGATCGACATACAGCCGCCCGAATACCAGCATAAGAGCGATAAAAAATGCTAATGGCAGGATAAGCTCTAAAAAGTAGGGCAAATTATAACCAATGATGGTAAATAACAAGCTGATATCTAAATTGCCTTCTGCGGCAATACCAAAGTAACGGATCAAACGACCGCCCAGCATCATCACCACTAAAAACCCCAAAACCAATGCGGTCGTTGAGGCAACTTGTTGAGTCATATAGCGGCGTAATATCACAATGGGCACTCTTTTAAAAAGGTTGATAGTCGCACGATTTATCGCAGCTTTATTGGCAAACACTGACAATTATGGACCGCTCTAAATACAATAGCGGATACCGATAACTGGACAATAGAAATACAAGACCGTGCTGCTCAATCAGATACTTAAACAGCCCTAAAAGCAACGGCAAAAGATATGAAAATATCTGCGAGACGGGTTAGCGACATGCTGTAAAAATTAGCGATAAAGATAACCGCTAATCCTAGCATATTTTGCTCAAAAATGGCTGTGAAATGTGTTTGCAAACATTGCGTCCATCTTGCTATAACGCTGTATGGCTCACCAATAATAGATAAGATATGAGAAGAATAACTAGCATTTAACTCATTAGTTTGTCTTATCTAAGAAGCCTTTTTATTAAGTCTTTGCACGATATTTTTACTTGATGTCATTTGGAAACCTTTGTGTGTCATTCGTATCACTGCCCTCGCACCGTTAGGATTACTTGTTAAACTGAGAAAACTAAAAATTCCTAATTATCTCGCCCAATGGAGAATATTAATGACAAATAAACTTGCTTCTACCCCTTCTACTTTACTTGAAATCGCTGGTGGTCAATTTGATACGCTCGATTGGTCAAATTGCGCCGTGGTTTTTATTGACTATCAAAACGAATATGTCGATGGGGCGATGCCATTGGGGCAAGCTGGTACGAACGCCATTGAAAATGCGCGACTATTGCTAGACAAAGCTCGTAAACAGAACGTTCCTATCTTCCATATTGCGCATCATGGCGCAGATAATGGCAACGTTTTTGATCCTTTGTCATCTAACGTCGAGATTATCGCTGAATTACAACCAAAGGATAGCGAAACCGTCATCGTCAAAAAAAATCCCAATGCGTTCCATGATACCCAGCTTCAAGCACTTATTTCAGCTGCGCAAAAACAGCAAATTATTTTTGCAGGCTTTATGAGTCATATGTGTGTTAGCTCAAGCGTGAAAGCCGCCTTTGATTTAGGCTTTGACAGTTTCGTTTGCCATGATGCTTGTGCCACTCGCGACCTGCCTGACTATAAAAAAGAGAAAATCAGCGCTGATACCATACATGCTACCGCGATGGCAGCACTACAAGATAGATTTGCCGCTTTAGTAGCAACCGATGAGTTAGTTAATAGCTAATAAGCAGTTCGAACCCATGACCTAAACCTTGCTCACTGCGCACTCACCTCGCAATATGCTACACTATTGCGATTGCTTGATTGGCCAAACAATCTGATAATTTAACAGGTATCAGCAATTAGAAAAATCTGCCATTTTCATAGCGCTAACGTCATAACTATAATGTCATAACCCCAATAAGGATAAATATATGAATATTAAATTAACCCAAACACTGCCAAAAACTCATACGCAAAAAATTCTCAAAAAAGAAGCCAAAAGTAAAGACGCGGCCTGCCTTGTCGTCTTAATCGATGATAAGAAAAACATCTTAGCTGAGTCAGTATTGAGCGATTATCAAACCCGTATTGAACAATTGATTGAAGTATCACACTTTAACGGCAAAGCTTGTGAAACCGTAGCTGACTATGCGCTAGCGGGTGATAAGAAAACCACCAAAGAAAATCCAGTACAGCTATTATTGGTCGGTGTGGGTAATGTTGATAAATTGCGTCATAGCGTTCTAGAAAAAATTGCCAAGACCATTTATAAGAGCACCCAAAAACGCGTCGATTCTATCACTATTGCGCTGGGCGATAGCTTAGAGGAAAACCAGTTTAGCCAATTTGCGCTGAGCCTACTGGCAGCAAGCTATCGTTTTGACAAGTACAAATCCGAGCATCAAACACCTGTTTTAACGGATATCTACTTACTGGCTGAGTCGTCTTTAGAAGACTCATTAAACTTTGCACAAGCGGTCTTTACTGGTCAAAGCTTGACCCGTGATGTCGCCAATGAGCCAGGTAATATCTGTTTCCCAGCGTATATGGCTGAGCAAGCACAGGAATTGGCAGCCACTTATCCTGACCTCTTAAAAGTCACGGTACTTGGTGAAGACGAGATGTCAGCACTGGGTATGAACTGCTTCTTATCGGTCGCGCAAGGCTCTACCAAAGAAGGCAAACTGGTACTGATGGAGTATCGTGGCAAGTCTAATTTTAGCGTCAATGCTGATGCCGATACTAGCAAAGCCATTACCAATAGCGCGAAAGTAGCTGGCGGTCTAAAAGCATTGGCCGATAAATTACCAACCAAAGCTGCTAGTAAGAAAGCCGCTAAAAAATCTGACCAAAATAGCGAAGACAATGCCAATGCTGCAAATAATGACGCGCCTATCGTGCTTGTTGGTAAGGGTGTCACCTTTGATTCAGGTGGTATCTCAATCAAACCGGGTGCGGCGATGGATGAGATGAAATTTGATATGGGCGGTTCTGCTGCGGTACTTGGTACCCTAAAAGCACTATGTGAAGCGCGTCTACCTATCAATGTTGTCGGTGCACTAGCTTGTGCTGAAAATATGCCATCAGGAGAGGCGACGCGCCCTGGCGATATCATCATAGCTATGAACGGTAAGTCCGTTGAAATCCTGAATACCGATGCTGAAGGTCGTTTAGTATTGTGCGATACCTTATGCTACGTACAGAAGTATTATAAGCCAAAAGCCATCATTGATGTCGCAACCTTGACTGGTGCTTGTGTGGTTGCGTTGGGTCATGTACGCTCGGCAGTCTTTAGTAATGACGAAGATGTGTTGTTTGACTTAGAAAACGCCAGTAACCTATCAGGCGACCTTATCTGGCACATGCCGATGGATGACGAATATCAAGCGCAGATTGACTCACCTATCGCTGATATTCAAAATATCGGTGGTAAAGGTGCTGGTGCTGTGACTGCTGCCTGTTTCTTATCGCGCTTCATCGAAGAAGGTCAAGCATGGGCGCATTTAGACATCGCTGGCACCGCATGGATTTCGGGTCAAGACAAAGCCGCGACTGGTCGTCCTGTGCCATTATTCATGCAATACCTAAAAAATAGCGCAAATATGGCATAATCTATTGATGAATCATCACTCAATGAAAACCACTCTATGAAAGTTAGCTTTTATGTATTAACTGAGAATAAAGCCCAAGATTTCTTGGGCTTTATTTGTCAGCTGACCCAGACGGCGCTCAATAAAAGCAGCCAGTCGTTATTGATTCTTATCGAAAAAGACGATGCATTGCTGTCGACGCTTGATGAAGCCCTTTGGGCACAAGACGATACGAGCTTTATACCGCATCAACGCCTTTTAGATTCTAATCTTGAAAGCGCTGATATTGACGGTGTTCATACTGATATTAATAATCAATTATTAGCACCAGTGTTGCTTGCCAGCTATATGCCAGCCGATTTTAAAGGGATCGTACTCAATACTACGATACGTCCCGTTAATAACTTTATAAATGCTACCAGCAATACATTGCCCACTCGTATTTTAGAGCTTATCAAACCTGATACGGTCAGCACTGAGGCAGGACGCGCTAAATATAAGCATTACCAGCAATTAGGGTATGAGCTTACCCATTTCAAAGTTTAGTCTTCTATTGCAAAATCAAACGCCAGTCATGGCGTTTTTTTATGCTTAAATTTTGACTTTTAAAATTCTTAGAGGCTTATAAGTACGTTATTGCCTACTGCTTCATAAAATCTGTCAGTAGGCGCTTATCACAAAAAATGCTAACATCCTTCGGTCGTTAAGCTAACGATTGTTAAGCTAATATTTATTTCCAAATGGACTAAAGGGGTAAAAATGCATTCATTAATAGCGATGTACCAACGAATCGGATTGGTAACGCTGATTGTTATCGGCTTAGTACTAGGTACTTTGATAGGATGGCTGGCGCCAAGTGTGGGTATTGCCTTAGGTATTTTGGGGACTCTGTTCGTAGGTGCCCTAAAAGCTGTTGCCCCTATACTGGTATTTTTTTTAGTGATGGCTGCTATCTGTCAACATCGTAGCGGGAATAAGGTCTATGTAAAACCGGTGCTGTTTTTATATCTGATAGGCACTTTTATAGCCGCTTTGGTCGCTGTTGGTGCCAGCTTTTTATTCCCAACCGAATTGACGTTAGTGAATGCGACCATCGAGCAAGTACCGCCAGCAAACTTAAAAGAAGTATTGAACAATTTATTACTCAGTCTCGTCGCCAATCCAGTTGCTGCCCTAGCCAATGCTAATTATATCGGTATATTAGCTTGGGCCGTTATTATGGGTATTGCGCTACGACAAGCTGGCGAGACGACTCGCAGCACTGTCAATGACATTGCAGATGCCATCTCAAAAGTAGTCAAATGGGTCATCGCACTAGCACCTTTTGGTATTTTGGGATTAGTCGCCAATACCGTTGCTGATACTGGCTTTACTGCGTTATTGGGCTATGCACGAATTTTGCTAGTATTGATAGGCTGTATGTTGTTTATTGCTTTGGTGACTAACCCTCTCCTCGTATACTTAAAAACGGGTAAAAACCCTTATCCACTGGTATTCACCTGCTTACGCGAATCTGGTATTACTGCGTTTTTTACCCGTAGCTCTGCTGCCAATATTCCTATCAATATGAACCTTGCTAGCAAATTAGGGTTACATGAAAATACTTATTCAGTCACCCTGCCATTAGGCGCCACTATTAATATGGCAGGTGCCGCTATTACTATTAATGTGTTAACCCTTGCAGCCGCGAATACACTCGGTATTGAAGTGACCTTTGGCTCAGCATTACTGCTAAGTATAGTCGCTACAATCAGTGCTGGCGGTACCTCTGGCGTCGCTGGTGGCTCATTACTACTCATTCCTTTGGCGGCCAGTTTATTCAATATTCCTGATGATATTGCGCTACAAGTGGTGGCTATTGGCTTTATTATTAGTGTGCTGCAAGACTCCGCAGAGACCGCATTGAACTCATCAACAGACGTCTTGTTTACTGCCGCTGCTGATCCAAAATATGCACGCTAATGTCACTTGAGCTAACAATAACGAACCAATCACCTTGATTGATAGGTATAAAAATAAAAAAGGGCTTAACTGCCCTTTTTTTGGTTATACTTTACCCATTTTTATTCTGTTTTACGAATCTTAGCTTTATATGAGTATGAGACTAGTAAAGCAAAAAACATAAAATGGCTTGATCTCTTTTATTATTCATTAGATTGTCGGGGTAAGGATGTATTCATTTTTTGCGATGTATAAGCGCATTGGTCTAGTACCACTTATTATTATCGGTTTGATAGCGGGAGTATTGATAGGTTGGTTGGCACCAGATATCGGTATTGCCTTAGGATTGTTGGGTACCTTATTTGTAGGAGCACTAAAAGCCGTTGCACCCATACTGGTATTTGTGTTGGTCATGGCGGCCATTAGCCAACATCGCAGCGGTAATGAAGTCTACGTCAAGCCTGTGCTTATCATGTATATGTTTGGCACTTTTTTAGCCGCACTAACGGCAGTTGGCGCGAGCTTTTTATTTCCGACAGAACTGGTATTGGTCAACGCCACAATTGAGCAAGTCCCACCAGCCAACCTCAAAGAAGTACTGACCAATCTACTGCTAAATCTGGTCGCAAACCCAGTTAATGCCATCGCTGAAGCCAACTATATTGGTATATTAGCGTGGGCAATTATCATCGGTTTCGCCCTGCGTCAAGCCAGTGATACCACACGCACTGTGGTCGGTGATTTTTCTGACGCCATCTCCCAAGTGGTGAAGTGGGTCATTGCCCTAGCACCTTTTGGTATATTGGGTTTGGTTGCCAACACCGTCGCTGAGACAGGCTTTGCGGCTTTGGCAGGTTATGCGCGTATTTTGATGGTACTGGTCGGTTGTATGTTATTTATCGCTTTGATTGCTAATCCTATTATTGTACTGATCAAAACGGGCAAAAACCCTTATCCGCTAGTATTCAAATGCTTGCGTGAGTCAGGGATTACCGCATTCTTTACGCGTAGCTCGGCTGCCAATATTCCCGTCAATATGAACCTTGCCCGCAAACTGGGTCTACACGAAGATACTTATTCGGTAACAATTCCACTGGGTGCGACCATTAATATGGCAGGCGCGGCGATTACAATTAACGTCTTAACGCTTGCAGCCGCGCATACACTCGGTATTGAAGTGACCTTTGCCTCAGCACTGCTACTCAGTTTGGTTGCAACCATTAGTGCTTGCGGTGCCTCTGGTGTCGCTGGTGGTTCATTATTGCTTATACCATTGGCAGCGAGCTTATTTAGTATTCCAAACGATATCGCTATGCAAGTGGTTGCGATTGGCTTTATTATTGGTGTGATACAGGATTCGGCAGAAACGGCGTTGAACTCTTCAACGGATGTACTGTTTACCGCAGCAGCTGATCCAAAATATGCGCGTTAAACGCTAAATATATTATTTGTAAAAAAAGGGTCTCATTTTAGAGACCCTTTTTTTGTGCTGATTTTTTATATACTGAATAAAAGGGATATAAGTTATTTTAAAGGATCGATTTCAATTTCAATCACTGGTGTCTGCATATCTAATTGGCGTTTAAATTGGCGTAATTGTTCGAGCTCATCCAATAACTCAAGTATCAAGCCAATCGCAGGAACACTGGCTTCAAAGTCGCGGCTAAGGCGCGAGGCACGGCGCACTGTCGTCAGCTGATAACCAGTGAACTGCTCACGTTCCGGCACATCATATTCGATGATGTCCTCTTCAATCAATTCGATGACCCATTGGCGCTCTTGGCCACAGGCAGATACCAGCTCATCCAAGCTCATGATAATGTCGGTAAATTCAGGCGAGTGTTTCATAGCTATTATCCTCGTTTGCTCTTTATTTCATCGTTATCGTATGGTCTTCATCTCTATTACAGTGTTTCAATGTGAGTAATTTTTGGTGGCCATTAACGACTAATATTGATATCGGCAAAGGCTTGTTTTAGTTGCTCATAAGCTTGGGTCGCAGCCTCAGTGCTAATATCAGGGTTCACGATGTTTAAGGTTAGATACAAATCACCCGCTTGCTTAGCAGGGATACCTTTACCTTTTAGACGTAAATTGCTACCAGACTTGCTGTTCTTAGGCACAGTCACAGCAAGCGTACCAGCTGGCGTACTGACGTTGATTTTTTCACCCAACGCCGCTTCCCATGGCGCTATATTGACGGTTTGATAAACATCAGCGCCTTCGATACGGATATTGTCTGCATGACGGATTTTTACTTTTAAAAATAAATCGCCGTTTTTACCGCCACCAATACCAGCGGCACCTTGCCCTGCTAGGCGAATTTGCTTGCCATCAGTAATGCCTTTAGGGATTTTAATTTTCAGCGTTTTGTTGTCATACTCGACACTGCCATTCGGTTGACGAATAGGGACATTCAACTTAATGCTGTAGTCGTCGCCATTATAAACGGACGCCAAATCAACCGTAATCTCTGCATGTTGATCTTGACCTTTGCTATCTTGCGAGCCAAAACCACCACGCTGCGATTGTCCACCAGCTGAACCACGTGCACCACGACCAAATGCCGAAAAGATGTCATCGAAGCGGAAGCCACCATCGCCATAAGCTTCGCCTTCACCAAACTGATCTTTGATATCTTCCCAGCGATAGCCGCCTTGCCCGCCACTTGCAGATTGACCACCAAAACCACCACTTTGACCAGCAAAGGGATTGTCTAGCATGGCGTCATATTCGGCACGCTTTTCTTTATCTCTAATGGTTTCGTAAGCATTATTAATCTCAGCAATCTTATTGTCTGCATCTGGATCATCGCTCACATCAGGGTGATATTGACGCACAAGCTTACGGTATCTTTTTTTAATATCTGCAGCTGACGCGTCTTTTTTGACCCCTAAAATGTCATAGTAATTTTTCTCTGCCATGTTTTTGTCCTCAACATAAAAGCATGTTAATGATACTGGTATGCCCATTTTAAACGATATGGTACGGAAATTTATTCAACTGCGACATAACAGGTGGTAACGATAGTCTATCTAATAATGATAGTAATACAAAAATTCAATACCGTTATACAAATATTACCAGTAATAGTGCCGAACAACAGCAGTGTTTAAGTTGTTTGAAGCACTTAATACATTATGATTCGCCTTTGTCACTGCATTGGCATATTTCTCTATGATTCTGACATTATTATTCTTTGATAACCACAGACGTCATATCAATTTAACACTCGCCCTAATGAAAAAATAGAGAGTCAAGCCAAAAATACCATTAACAATGTAAATCATTATTTAAAACAATTACATACAGATCACTGGTATTCACTAGCTAGCGTGCCTAAATGAGCATTTTGACCTTGGTAGTTCTTTTACAGAACCGTAAGAATATGACAAAGTATGTGTTGTAAAATGAATATATTATTTATACTCATAGGGAGTATGAATAACATAGGCAAGTGTATCTGTCTATTTTATAAATTGCTTAAAGGTATTAAATGTCTTATTTAATCAAGTCTTTGGTTATCACATTATCACTATTGCTGAGTACCACCGTTTTTGCTGGAAACACCAGTTATTACGGTAGTCAGTTCCACGGTAAACGCACTGCTAGTGGTAGTATCTTCAACATGAACTCTTTGACCGCTGCGCATCGCACGTTGCCGTTTGGTACGAAGGTACAAGTGACCAACAAGAAGACAAAGCAGAGTGTAATCGTAAAAATTACCGATAGAGGCCCTTTCATTCGGGGTCGTATTTTGGATTTATCGAAAGCCGCTGCTGGTCAAATAAACTGTCAGTTATGTACGACCACAATGGAAATACTGTCTTATGGTGATGGTAAATACCGTAAGGAATAACGTAATAAAAAAGGGAGAGCCAGCGCTCTCCCTTTTTTGTGACTGTCTCAATCAAGTAAAAATAGCTTAAAAAACAATCAAAACCTACTATTTACTATAGCGAACAGCTCTCTACTCAAAACCCGCTTCCATTTCTTCTAATGTCGTCATCAAAAGCAATAGTTTTTCTTCATTGTCACTGTGCTGCTGCTGCAATGCCGTTTGCTCGTTAAGTAATAAAAGCAAATCAGACTTGCGACCTTCTTCGTACAAATCCGTATCAGCCAGTTTTTCTTCAAGCGTCACGAGCTGTCCATCAATTTTAGCCAATGCTTTTTCTATTTCTTCTATCTCACGGCGAATAGGCGCGGTGAGTTTGCGTTGTTCAGCCGCCAATTTGCGCTGCGCATCTTTACTAAGCGTAGGCGTCGTCGCTTTACTTTTTGATGAATTATTAGGTGCTTTATTACTCACTTGACCCTTATCCGTTTCACGTGAAACGAATTTCTTACTCTCTTTTTTGCTTTTCTTCTTACTGGTACTTTTATCTGATGAGTTCTCTTGCTTACGCTTTTCTGCCAGCCACTTACCGTAGTCGCTGATGTCACCATCGAATTCCTCGATTTGACCATCATGTACCAAAAACAGCTCATCACAGACGTTAGCAATCAACTCACGATCATGCGAAACCAGTACCACTGCCCCCTCAAATCCTTGCAAGGCGATGGTCAACGCTTGGCGCATTTGTAAGTCCAAATGGTTGGTCGGCTCATCGAGTACCAGAACGTTAGGACGTTGCCAAACAATCAATGCCAGCGTCAAACGCGCACGCTCGCCACCAGAGAATAGCTCACTCGGCGTATCGATACGCTCACCGCGGAAGTCAAAACTGCCTAAAAACGAGCGTAACATCGCATCAGAGGTTTTACCGGCTAGACGACGCAACATCTCTATCGGTGTTGCCTTGGCATCCAAGATATCCATTTGATGCTGGTTAAAGTAGCCTAATTTTAGGGTATCCGAAACACGATACGTCCCTGTTAATACGCCAAGCTCACCGACTAAGGCTTTAATTAAGGTCGACTTACCAGCGCCATTCATACCTAGCAAGCCAAGACGCGTATCCGGCGTTACTTGCACATTGGCATTATATAGAAGTGGCGTATCGCTATAGCCAATATCCGCTTTGGTCAGCTCAATCAGTGGTGAGCTCATATTTGCTGGCTCATAAAAGCGGAAAGAGAACGGGTTGTCCGCCATCATCGGTGACAGCTCAGCCATGCGCTCAAGCTGCTTGATACGGCTTTGTGCTTGCTTAGCCTTACTGGCTTTGGCACGGAAACGACGAATAAAGTCATCCAAATGTGCCTTAGTCGCTTCTTGTTTTTCAAAGGCTTGCTGCTGCTGCGCCATACGCTCGTGACGGGTGCGAATAAACTGCTGATAATTACCGGTATAAAGGGTGATTTTTTGTTGTTCGACATGTAAGATATGACCGACCGTGGCATCCAAAAAAGCTTGGTCATGCGAGATGACGATAACCAGACCAGTATAGGCATTGATCCAAGTCTCAAGCCACAAAATTGCATCCAAATCCAAATGATTGGTCGGCTCATCGAGTAACATTAAGTCCGCACGGCTCATCAAGGTTTTGGCGAGATTCAAACGCATGCGCCAACCACCCGAAAACCCTTCTACTGGCAATTCATGCTGGCTGGTATTAAAACCAAGACCTGCCATGATTTGTGCCGCTTTAGTCGGTGTGCGATAGCCATCAATTTCATCGAACTGCTGATGCAATACCCCGATCTGCTCATCACTGACGCTACTCAAATCATTCAAAAAAGCATTAATCTCATACCACTGCTCATCACCGCTTAATACATAATCAATCGCAGACTGCGTCGTAGCGCCGACTTCCTGAGCCATGTGTGCCACATGCCAGCTATCAGGAATACTGACTTCACCTCTATCAAGCGTGACCTCGGTATCTCCTCTGCCCATTCGCGTCAACAATAAGGCAAATAAGGTAGATTTGCCGGTGCCGTTGTTGCCCGTCAAGCCAACTTTGTGGCCCGGATGTAGCTGGAAGCTTGCCCCTGCAAACAACTCACGACCATCACGGCGAACACCAACGTCTTTAAATTCGATCATATAATCTCTTCAACTCAACAGTAATATAAAATATAAGGCAATAAAAAACACACATCTGGCATGTTAACTGGCGGCTATTATTTCAAACGCTTGCCCCATAGGCAAACGATTAAATAACTATTTCAAAACCAAGTGTTTATTCGCACAAAAAGTCTTTCTCTTAGCATGAGTTTATGGGGATAATAACCGCTAGTATCAATCAGCCACCTTCAGCCAGTAGCGTCACTCTTGACAAACGAATCAATACCCCCATTATGATATACTGCGATGAGATAAGTGCCCGTTATCAACCAAATCGTTGTAATGACACAGATATCATATTTATAATGCGCCATTAGTCGTACCAATAGCAGCGCCATAATAACAGCACCCAATTGAATCAAACGCCGTGCGTATCTTTATTTGCAACTATTTCATTGCAAACCCTAACTGGACGACCGCATTTGATCCTAGCAACTGAGGTAGATATGAACGAATCAGCCAACCAATTTAATCCAAGCGCCAGCCAGCCAGTAGACCCAACTGTTTTAAGCTTAACCGATAGCGCCGCACAAAAGGTGCGACGTCTACGTGAAGAAGAAGGCGACAGCGATCTGATGTTACGTGTCTATGTGACGGGCGGCGGCTGCTCAGGTTTTTCTTACGGCTTTAACTTCGCCAATGAGCTCAATGAAGACGATGCCAATTTTGACAATGACGATGTAACCTTGGTCGTCGATTCACTAAGCTATCAGTATTTACAAGGCTCTACCGTTGACTATACTGAGGGGTTAGAGGGCGCACGCTTTATCGTCACCAATCCAAATGCCACCACCACGTGTGGCTGTGGCTCATCCTTCTCTATTTAAGTTGGCGAGACGCATGACTTTTGATCAAGATACCTTCCTCGTTAGTCAACGCTATCATAAACCGCTTAACGTCGTACTTTTGAAGCATCTATCTCGTAGGTAGATGCTTCTTGTTTTATGCGTTTTTTAGAAAACAGTAACGCGCTGTTCATAAATTTTTTTATTGAAATACCTATTAAAATCAAGATGAATGAGCGCCTGTAAAGCTTATCGTATTTGTAATTGTCCGTGGTTTTCAGGGCAGCTTTGAGCTAAACTGACGGCATTCTTAATCCAATATTTACCTTCATTATGGTCAAACGCCAGTCGTGTTTTGATCCGCCATAATAAATAACAATAGATGACTATTATGAGTAATTTTGCGAGTAGCTTTGTGAATTTTGACATTCCTAATTGGTTTGATAGCAAGCATTTAACGGGCATGCTCCGCGGTATCGAAAAAGAAGGTCTGCGCGTAAGACCCGATGGCTACTTGGCTCAGACGCCGCATCCAGCCAAACTTGGCTCAAAGCTCACCCATCCGTTTATCACAACTGATTATTCAGAAAGCCTACTTGAGCTAATTACTGACCCCAAAACCTCACCAAAAGAGACGCTAAACATGCTGCGTCAGTTGCACGTACTGGTCTATCAAGCCATGCCTGAAGGTGAACTGATGTGGCCGCTGTCTATGCCTTGTATGCTGTCATCGAATGATGAAGACATCCCACTGGCTGATTATGGCAGCTCTAATACGGGTAAGCTCAAGACGCTATACCGTAGTGGGCTTGGTATCCGCTATGGTCGGCGCATGCAAACGATTGCAGGTTTGCATTATAACTTGTCTTTTGGCGACGGGTTATTTGAAGTCTGGCAAGCTGAAATGCCTGCTGCACAAGCGCAAACGCTGACAGAATTTAAAAACGAAAAGTACTTAGGGCTTATCCGTAACTTTAAGCGGCTGACCAGTTTGGTACTGTATTTACTGGGTGCTAGCCCTAGCGTTTGTCCTTGTTTCTTAGCTGGTCGTGAGCATGATTTAGAGCTGCTAAACGACTCAACCTATTATAAGCCTGCTGCCACCAGCCTACGTATGGGCAAGCTTGGTTATACCAATAGTGTGCAAGAACAGCTCGATATTCGTTATAACTATCTGCCAGAGTATGTCGATGGACTGCGCCGTGCGATTCAGACTCCGCACGAAAGCTTTGCCAAGCTTGGCTTGGATGATGCCGATGGCAACCCTATCCAAATCAACAATCATATTTTACAAATAGAAAATGAATACTATAGCCCTATTCGTCCCAAACAAATTGCGATGAGCGGCGAGACACCGACCGAAGCATTAGAGCGCCGTGGTATCGCCTATGTTGAGTTCCGTGCAATCGATCTAGACCCTTATAGCGATGTCGGTATTCGTCTATCTAGCGCCTGTTTCTTAGAGGTCATGGCGCTGTACTGTCTGCTGAGCGACTCACCTGATCTATTACCTGAGGAAGAAGAGACCTTAGCCATCAATCTTGAGCGCGTGGTAAACGAAGGTCGCCGCGAAGGCTTACACATTATAAACAACGGCGAAGAGCAACTGCTTGAGAGCTGGATGCTGGTGCATTTAGAACGTATGCAACCACTTGCCGCGCTACTTGATGCGCATTATGGCGGCAACGATTACCGTGCAGCAGTCGCGTTAATGCAAGGCAAAGCAGGACATTCTGAATCGACTATTTCAGCACAAGTAAACTCTGATAGTCAGCGTTTAGGCAGCTTATGGCAGCTTGGCTTTACCTTGGCGCAGCAGCATCGTGAGTCTTTATTACAGCAAACGCTTAGCCCAAACACCCAAGCCAAATATGAAGTGTTGGCAGAAAAATCGATATTACAGCAAGCTGAGATTGAAAAAGCCGAAACGGAAGATTTTATGGAATTTTTACAGCAATATCGCTAAGCTATGATTGCTGAGTTCTGAGTTTTGTTTTCTGAGTTCTGACCACCACTTAACGTGTATAGATGACTACTTTATAAGAGTAACTGCCCGATGCTAAAGCTGACCACTTACCGCAATTTGCAAATATTTTTGGTGATAATAGCCGTAATAGGTATGAGTTTTGCGCTGTTTTTCTTACAGCGCTATATGGGATTTTCGCCTTGCCCATTGTGTATTTTTCAGCGTATTGGCCTCATAATCATGGGCAGTTTTGCTTTGATAGCGGCATTATTCAATCCTAAATCTAAGGCCGTTAGACTGGTATTGTGGCTTGGTAGCTTAGCAGGTATCGGTTGGGCGACCGCCGTGGCTGGACGACATGTTTGGCTACAGCATCTACCTGCCGATCAAGTACCTTCTTGTGGTCCGGGGCTGGATTATTGGTTAGATACGCTACCGATTTTGCAAGTATTTAAAGAAGTTTTTGCGGGCTCTGGCGAATGTGCCTCTGTTGAGTGGACATTTATGGGACTGAGCATTCCTGAACAATCTTTGATTCTATTTAGTCTGCTATTGGTGGTACACGGGTTGATATTATGGCGTATTTTACGACCTGTTGCCCCTAGCCGCCTTGCTTGATAGCGAATTAGCCCCTACGTTGCTTTTTGCTATATCCTTAGTTTTTGCTATATCCATTTTTCCAAACGAACAGGCGTATTTATTACTAAACGTCTGTTCTTTAATGAGCCACTATTAAATATCTCCGATAATTTTGGTTCGTCATACCTATCAACGTTAAACCATTATTCTTAGCTCATGGCTAAACCTATCATAACAAAAAGGCCACAGAGATATCTTTAACCTTTGATATCTTGACACAGTTTATTTGCTTTTTGATGGGTAAAATAGCGTTTTAAATATCCATCACTGTTGACTGATTGGCGATAGGCTACCGATAGCTTCTTCTCGCCGCCTAGCCTCAAATGGCACTTGTAGTCTCGTAGTCTTCTACTCTAATTTAAACATTTATCCTTCCTATTATCTTTCCTTTTTGACAACGTATTGAGTTGTCGATAGTGTCGGTAATCTTTGGAATGACTATTAAAAAACTGTTTTTTGGTGTGACCATGATATATTTTTTGCCTACTTGTTCTAACACGCTAACTATCCTCAAACGCGGTGGTCGTTGTTTGCTAGCGCTGCCCCTCTGTGTGCTGCTCATCGGCTGTGATAGTACCTCGTCTAGCGGCGATAAAGCTATGACGACTAAGGTCGCCCCTATCGATCATGTAGAAGAGAACAGCGCACAAGCTAGCGCAGAGAACTTGTCAGAGACCAATCTATTAAATGCGGGTAGTGAGCTAGATAGAGTGTCAGAAGGACAATCGCTGATTGCGGCTGCCCAATCGAGTAACGGTGCATATCCCCATCAATCGCTGACACGCTCAGAGCCGGGTAATGGCACGTTACAAGCCACGTTAATGGGCGATTATGGTGGCATGGTACCCTGTAAATCTTGTGATAGCACTGATATTACATTGAATTTGTTCGCTGATGGTTCAGTGCTAAAAACCAGTATAGATAACAATCCCGAAATGCCGAATGTACCCCTGTTTGAGCCTGGTGTTTATCGTCAAGACAATGATATGATTACGATTGTCTATGAAGACAAAAACATTGAAGCGTATCATATTCAAGACAATCATCTTGTCTTAATGGATGAACATAAAAAACCTAACAATGACTACACCCTGTCGCGTAAATAATAAAATAGCCGCATAAACATTTAGAGGCTCTAAATTTTAGGTGCTCTGAATATAGTGATGCTCAATGAGCAAAACCATCCTTTTAATAACGCCTACTTGTTGGGCGTTTTTTATTGGTCATCATGCGGTGTTTACTTTACAATAAGGACTTGTTTTCGACGCTGCTATTTGGCGAACCTATACTGTTTTTGTGACAGAGTATAGGGTCGAAGCAATATAAAGTAGAGATAAGGCAAGCGGGCGTCAATAGTACGTTTGGTACATGAAGCACGGTTAACGCTGTCACCATTTATGATATTTTAATTATAGCCAAGACTGATGATCATTAGGTTGAGCGTATCCTAGAATACACCACAGTTAATATCGGTAACTTTTGGGATAATGCTCCATTTTTATTCTTTTAATTTAAGCTCGTACGGAACGTCTATGCATATTCATATTCTTGGTATTTGTGGTACTTTTATGGGCTCACTGGCATTGCTAGCGCGCGAGCTTGGGCATACGGTCACGGGCTCAGATGCCAACGTTTATCCGCCGATGTCCACCCAACTGGAAAACGCGGGCGTGACCATTGAGCAAGGCTATCTGGTAAAGCATTTACAACCAGCACCAGATTTAGTCGTCGTCGGTAATGCCATGAAGCGCGGTATGGATGTCATCGAATATATGCTGGATACAGGTCTACGCTATACCTCAGGACCACAGTTTTTATCTGAGCAGGTATTACAATCGCGTCATGTGATAGCCGTTGCCGGTACTCACGGTAAAACCACGACGACGACTATGCTCGCTTGGATATTGCACTATGCGGGTATCGACACTGGGTTTTTAATCGGCGGTGTGCCACTGGTTGATACCACTGATGAGCATTTACAGCACGTCTTCGCTCACAGCAGTTATTTGGGTGCGGACAAAATTGATAATGACGATTCGGTAAATACTGGCTATTTCGTTATCGAAGCGGATGAATACGATTCTGCATTTTTTGATAAGCGCTCAAAGTTCGTTCATTACCGTCCGCGTACGGCTATTTTAAATAACCTAGAATTTGATCATGCGGATATTTTTGCGGATCTTGAGGCTATTCAGACCCAATTCCATCATATGGTGCGCATGATTCCAAGCATGGGCAAAATCATTATGCCTACAGCGACTACCAGCTTAGAGGAGACGTTAGCGAAAGGGGTTTGGACACCCGTTTGGCGGACAGCCGTACTGGATTCAGCAGCAAACGCTACTAATGTAGAAGATGAGAATTTAGACAATAACAGCGAATGGCAGGCTGAGCTTATCAGCGAAGATGGTGGTCAATTTGCGGTTAGTTTTGCGGCTGATATTGCTGATAAAGAAGCCACGGGAGTCGTCGATTGGTCGATGAGCGGCATTCACAATGTCAATAATGCCTTGGTTGCTGTCGCAGCAGCTTATAACATCGGCGTCAGTGTAAAAACTGCGTGCGCGGCGTTATCAGCATTTGCTGGCATTAAACGTCGGATGGAGCTGATTGGCGATGTCAATGATATCTTAGTCTTTGATGATTTTGCTCATCACCCTACAGCCATTACTACGACTTTAGATGGTGCCAAGAAGAAACTGGTAGACAGACGCATTTGGGCGATTATTGAACCCCGTAGTAACACCATGAAAATGGGCATTCATCAAGACAGCTTGGCTGAGTCTGCTGCTCTCGCCGATCATACCTTATGGTATGAGCCGACAGGACTGGAGTGGGGTTTAAAAGAAGTCATTGCAAATGCCAATAGCGCAAATCCTAACATGGGCAACCAACAGGTGCTCTCTAGTATCGATGCTATCATCGAGCATATCGACACGCATGCAAAAGCGGGTGACGCCATTGTGATTATGTCGAATGGCGGTTTTGAAGGTATTCATCAACGCTTATTAACTGTGCTACGTAATAAAGCCACTTAATAAAGCTACATAACAAATAATCTAGCTGGTTTATTTCTGGTGTTAAATAAGAGCGTTGCTTATTATAAATGAGCAACGTTTTTTTATGATCAGCTTTTTCCGATTACTTGCAATTACTGTAGAGAGGAGCAACACTAGGGAGCGTTGATATCCAAAAATGCTTTAATATATAGACGGCGTTTTCGACTTCACTACCTTTGTAACCTTTCATTTACCTATTCTACCTGCATATTAGCAAATCTACGATTTTCCTCACATAGCTCATACACTGGTAACATTTCGCGCTTACCTTTACGTCTATACAGTGCTTACAATGAGCTTATCAAAATTGATTAACTATTATAAATGATAATAAATTAGGAGAATAATATGAGCTTTATTTGGATGATTATTGTAGGTCTGGTTGCAGGTTTGTTGGCACGAGCTATCAAGCCAGGCAGTGACCCGATGGGCTGGATAATGACCATTGTATTGGGTATCGTCGGTGCTTTATTAGGTGGGTTCTTAGCTGGTCTTATCGGTATCAATGCTGATGGTGGGTTTACTGGTTTGATATTCTCAGTAATCGGTGCGATCATCCTGTTATTCATCTATGAGATGATTATGAGCAAACGTGGCGTATAACTTTGCACTTTTGCTCAGATGTTTTAGCTGCTCCAAGTGACTTTAATGACTTAGAAGTGACTTGATTTACTAAACTCAATTTACTAAAAAGCAACTCTACTTATGCAAGTCAGATTGCATCTAATCTAGCTTATATAAATTAAAAAGCCTTGCAAATTGCAGGGCTTTTTTATGCCTATAATAAAAGCGACCTCCCTCATTTTTTACGATGATAAAAAGCAATAATTGTGCGAAAGTATTGATAAGCATTACTTTTGTCCCCATTTATCCTATAATATCAACCCTATTTTATCCCTATCATTGAGGTGAGCGTTATGGCTTTACTCCCTATTTTAAATTACCCAGACCCGCGCCTGCGTACTATTGCTACGCCTGTTAAGGAAGTGACTGCTGAAATCAAAACCTTAATCGCTGATATGATTGAGACGATGTATGAGGCACAAGGTATCGGTTTGGCGGCAAGCCAAGTGGATCGTCATATTCAGCTCATCGTCATGGATCTGTCTGAAGATAAAAATAGCCCTAGAGTTTTTATCAACCCAAAGGTGACACCATTGGTTGAAGAGAAACAGCCCTATGAAGAAGGTTGTTTGTCCGTACCTGAAGTCTATGACAGTGTTGAGCGCCCGAACAAAGTGCGTATTGAAGCCTTAGATGAGAATGGTCAAAAAATCGATGAAGAAGTCGAAGGCTTACTCGCGGTATGCATCCAACATGAAATGGATCATTTAAATGGGGTCATATTCGTCGATTATTTATCACGTCTCAAGCAAACTCGTGCTCGCGATAAAGTGCGTAAAATCGTTAAAATACGCGAAAAACAAGGCGAACAAATGGCGGATAAACAGCCACAGCCCAGCCATTCTTAGTCCATTCATCATCTAAGCTATTTTTACGTCATTTAATCAGTATGAACACAAGGTTTTTTATCACCTGTGAGGTGCGTGATGACACTAATGTGAGATGACAATGACGTGATGCGAGCATTTACTCTTTAACACCTACTGTCTTTATTAAAGGTTTCCTACCATGACCATGATCAAAATTGACCAATATTTTGACCCTGCCGGCTGGCAGAAATTCACTCAAGCTGCTGAAGGTCGCGAGACGC
This sequence comes from Psychrobacter sp. AOP30-A2-5, assembly GCF_052378115.1. Classification (NCBI taxonomy): domain Bacteria; kingdom Pseudomonadati; phylum Pseudomonadota; class Gammaproteobacteria; order Moraxellales; family Moraxellaceae; genus Psychrobacter; species Psychrobacter sp. AOP30-A2-5. The sequence continues at coordinate 88,616 of NZ_JBQSXK010000010.1, forward strand.
CATTTTTGGTCGTGGACCTTAGCCGTATCAAAACCAAATATCATGAAATGGTTGGGTTTTTTCCCAATGCTAAAATCCATTATGCAATGAAAGCCAGTCCTGCTGTTGAAGTGATTAACTTGCTTGCTGATCTTGGTTCGAACTTTGATTGTGCCTCCATCTATGAGCTTGATCGCGTATTAGACTGCGGCGTTGAGCCATCGCGTATCTCTTATGGCAATACCATTAAAAAAGCGGAGCATGTCAAATATGCCTTTGAAAAAGGTATTGACTTGTATGCGACCGACTCAGAAGCGGATCTAAAAAATATTGCCAAGCACGCCCCTGGTTCAAAAATCTTTGTGCGTATCTTAGTACAAGGCTCTGAGACCGCTGAATGGCCATTGTCTCGTAAGTTTGGTTGTCATCCCAATATGGCGATTGAGCTGTTGATTCAAGCTCGTGATTTGGGTCTAGTGCCTTATGGAATCTCATTCCACGTTGGTAGTCAGCAAAAAGACGTTGCCGCTTGGGATGATGCACTAGCCAAGGTCAAATACATGTTTGACTGGATGAAAAACGAAGAAGATATTAAGCTACAAATGATCAATTTGGGTGGCGGCTTTCCAGCCAACTATATCAGTGAAGTGAACCCTATAAAAGTCTACGCTGAAGAGATCACTCGTTATTTGACAGACGACTATAGTGAAGAAGATATGCCTGAGATTATCCTTGAGCCAGGTCGTTCATTGGTTGGTGGATCGGGCGTATTGGTCAGTGATGTGGTGCTTATCTCGCGTAAATCGCACACGGATTTAACGCGTTGGGTGTATACCGATGTGGGCTTATTCCAAGGCTTAATCGAGACCTTGGGAGAGGCCATCAAGTATCCGGTTTATACGCCTAAGATGGAAACATCAACCAGCAAAGGCACTGTGGTACTGGCAGGTCCTACTTGTGATTCGACCGATATCATGTATGAAGAAGCGGGCTATCAATTGCCAGAAGAGCTGGAGATTGGTGATAAAATCTTTTGGTTGACCACGGGTGCGTATACTAACTCGTATTCATCTATTGAGTTCAATGGTTTTCCACCGTTAGAAGTGATCTACGTTGACTAATCTGCAATAGATTATTGTCGATAAAAAGGCGCGATAATGCTCATCACAGTATCGCGCCTTTTTTATGCCAAAAATAATATGAGTGAATGCAAGACTACTGCACCATTATCCAAATTGGTGTGTTTTTAGTACTATCAATGGCACGATTGCTACCATCACTTGCGCGTTGATTTTGGCTACTTTGAGAGATTTGTCCGATAGTTACCCATTGACCACGTGGGATAATAATGGTCGTGTCTAATCGTTGACCTTGAATGGCATGATTACTATTTTTCTGAGAAGTTGAATAGGAGCGTGCGAGTTTTTCTTCAACTTGTGACAATGTTACTTCGACTTGACCAGTCGGTAATAATCTTGGCGTAACCGTGATGCCTTGCGTCGTTGGTAGCAATACCTGCTGTTGAATGACAATCTGTACTGAAGGACTTTTATAATTTGTATAACGATTTACATCGTAGGTTTGATTCAGCGCATAAAGCGTCCCTGTACTGATGCTGGCGGCACTACCTGACAAGGTTTGTACTTGGTATAAATTATTTGTTTGCTGTTGGCTATTGCTTTGATGAATAATCCCTGACCCTTGAATACCACGATTGCTAATAATGACCTGCCCTTGCTCAATATTACCTTGGACGCTGCTATTATTGCCAACACGCACAGCGACCGTCAATGCCTGTGGCTGACCGTCAATCTGAGTCAATAACTGCTGTACCGCCTGATAGTTAGCGGCTGTCGTATGCAACACTAACTTGTCTTGATAGGTAGTAACTGTACCGCCGTCACGATTATTATTCAGTTGCTGACGAACAGCAGGTAATAATGCATCACCACCATAGGTATCAATGACGTAGGTTTGAAAAGTAGCTGCTTGTGCTGAGATATTGAGCGTTGAGAACACAATAACGCTTAGTAGAACTACTTTTATTGCTTTAGTAGGAGTGACCATAATGTATTAAGTCCGAATCAAGTGACCAAATAAATACCTGCACGTGCTTATTTCTATTGGCTTTGTTTTTATCTTGAATGTCTTCGTATTCTTTAATGATAGATAAATCTGTCAGGCTCATACCTTCATTCGGTTTAGTAGCAGTTTTATTTTGGCCAGCTCTGACAATAAACTCATTAATCCAATTACGCCATTCTAACTTTAGGTCAAAATTGCTAATCTCAAATGGCGAGCTACCATCAAACGTTTTTTGCATCATATCAACGAACTGTTTAGCAATTTCTCGGCGTGTATCTCCATTGCCATTTTGGCTGATATGGTTACCGACTTCTACTGCCACTACTAAAGGAATAATAAATCGACAGTTCGATTCAGCATAGGTTTTAAACTCATCTAAAACCTCGACTCTATTCTGATTTTTATTCGGAACATTCAATATATTTAATATTATGCTGGTATCTAATATACAAATATCTGCCATCTAATCAGCCCCCTGTAGCTGATTTAGCCAATCCAATGCTTGTTTTTTACGCTGCTCTGATGTGATTGGATGTTTTACAAAGCGCTCGACAATACCTTGAGTAACTAAGTCGCCAAGCGTTCCTTGAGCGACTAAGCCAAGATAATCATCTAAGTCTCCTAACCGCATCAACTTGCTATCACCTTCTTGCGGGTCTCTATAGCAAAATACAACATCTGCGAGGGCTTCATCTGGTAGGGCATCCATTAGCGCAGGATTATGCGTCGATAGTAACAAATTAAGCTTACGTTCTTCGGCATACTGACGCAGTAAGCTTAAAATAATATGCGCTCGTGTGGGATGAATACTATTATCAATCTCTTCAATGACTACTGTTGAACCTTCTGGCACAGAAAGGAGGGCAGCTGCAATGCCCAATACTTTTAACGTACCGTCTGATAGTAAATCCATTGTACGTTCAACAGAAGTACTCCCAAAGCTTTCAACTAGAGCAAACTCAATACGACCGCGATGATCTTTGTAAAATTTAATATCCGTAATATCTTGTTCTGGTAAGCTTTTAACTAATAACAATAACTTAGATTTGTTCTTTGCTTCTTCGCAGATATTATATAAAACTCCAGCGATATTAGAGCCATCTGGTCTTAAAATGTTATCTGCAATACTATCAATACGCATGTTATTTGGTACAAAATCAAAGAAAAAAGACTGTTTTAAAAACTCTCTAATATTATCAAAATCATCCCAAGCTTTATTTTTTCCCTCTTCAAGATGGTCTAAAATAGCGGTATGTTTATCAACCATGAGAAACTCAGAGATATCGCTATCTTTATTTTTATAAATAGTAATTTGATCATTTAGATTAGAACTGAGGAAGTTATTTAATCCATTATTGCGTTTTGCAATCTCATTTACTGCGTCTACTAAATCTATAGAGTAAAACTTAGAAAACTCAGAAAAGTAAGGATATATTAGCGATTTTAGTATAAATACTTTATCTTCTCTTGAGCGTATCACCTCACTTTTGAGTTCGATACTATTTGAACTTACTTCAAAAACACCTTCATACTCAAAATCTTCTTCGAGTTGAAAAATTAATGAAAATTGATCCATTGAGTTAAAAGCCAAGTCCTTAACACTACCCCGAACGACTTTATCACTATCGTTAACCCTATTTTTGAGCGTAGATAAGCGCTCGCCACCAGCCACCCAACTTAAAAAACGAAACGCTTCAATAGCATTGCTTTTACCTGACGCATTCGCCCCTATCAGTAAAGTCAAAGATGACAGCGGTAAGGTGGCTTCTTTATAGCTCTTAAAGTTTTTAATAGTGATACTAGCGTTATCTGTCATTGCCATCTCGCTTATAAGTAGATTATCTAAATCTTGCCTTACTCATTCAAACCCAATACATCCTGCATATTATATTGCCCGACTTCTTGTTTGATAACCCAAGTCGCGGCACGCACAGCACCCGCGGCAAAAGTCATACGCGCGCGGGCACGATGGGTAATTTCAACCACCTCACCATCGGCAATAAACATCACGGTATGATCGCCAATGATTTCACCGCCGCGAATGGCATGAATACCAATAGTACCTGCTTTGCGTTCGCCCGTTTGTCCTTCGCGGCCATAAACAGCGACGTCTTTTAGATTCTGTCCACGAGCTTCTGCCACGGCTTCTGCCATCATATATGCTGTGCCTGATGGCGCATCGATTTTATGCTTATGATGGGCTTCGATGACTTCTACATCGGCATCCTCGCCAAATGCCTTCGCTGCCATGTTGAGCAATTTCAATGACAGATTAACACCTGTTGAATAGTTACCAGCATAGACAATCGCAATTTTCTCGCTGGCTTTTGCCAACACTTGCTCTTGCTGCTCATTGAATCCTGTCGTACCAATAACCATCGCGATATTGTTTGCCGCGCAAATCTGCATATTTTGCTCAGTGGCATCAGGCAAGCTAAAGTCAATCAGTACATCGATGTCATTAATGACGGCTTTTAAATCATCGACAATCTGTACCTCTAAGCGACCGATAGCGGCGACTTCGCCAGCATCTGCACCAACAAGGCTTGAACCTTGACGTTCTATCGCGGCATTTAATATCGTTTGCGAGTTGTCTTGTACTGCCTCTATTAGCATACGCCCCATACGACCACCAGCACCAATCACCCCGACTTTGATGGCTCGTTTATTTGTATTTTCTTGCGCTGTTATCTGTTGGCTCATATTTTTACCCTAAAAGCTCTATATTAATAAGAAAGGTTTTAAATGTTATGATGCTAAGTTTAGCAAATATCACCACCTGAATGGTTTTTTATAGCGTCAATAAAAACCCCCAGTGTTTCACATGAAACACTGGGGGTTTTGTATCTAGTTATTTAACCAAACGAGTGATTGAAACAACTCAATTAATCAAATAAGTCGCCAATCTTTTTAAAGAATGACTTCTTATGTGGCGACTGCTGATGCTTGCTATCACCGTCAAGCGTATCTTGGAACTGGCGCAACAGGTCTTTTTGCTCGCGAGTTAAGTTCACTGGGGTTTCGATAACCACACGGCAAATCAAATCACCTTTCATGGTGGTGCGTACTGGTGTCACACCTTTGCCGCGCACACGTAGCAACTTACCACTTTGCGTGCCTTCGGCAACCTTGATTTTCACTTTACCATCTAGAGTTGGTATTTCGACCTCTTTACCCAGTGCTGCATCAGTGATGCTAACGGGTACGTCCATATATAGATCAGCGCCTTGACGAGTAAAGACGTTATGCGGTTTTACCCGTACTTCAACGTATAAGTCGCCGTTTTGGACGCCCGCGCCGCCCGCTTCGCCTTCGCCTGCTAGACGGACGCGATCACCATCATCAACACCCGCTGGGATAGACACTTCTAGCGTACGTGATTTGTCTTTAACGCCATTACCGTGACAGTCAGAGCACGGGTTTTTGATTTGCTTACCAGTGCCGCCGCAATGTGGGCAGGCCTGCTGCACGGCAAAAAATCCTTGCTGCATACGCACTTGACCTTGTCCATGACAGGTCTGACAAGTCACGATATCAGAGGCATTTTTTGCCCCTTTGCCATCGCACGTGTCGCAAGGCGCAGGCGCAGTGAAACTGATTTCTTTTTTACAGCCACGTACCGCTTCTTCTAGCGTCAGCTCAATGACGTAACGCAAATCAGAACCACGGCGCGAACGTCCACCGCCGCCACCACGCTGCTGACCGAAGATATCGCCAAAGTTGCCGAAAATATCACCGAAAATATCTTGGAAGTTGCCACCACCTGCACCGCCAAAGCCGCCGCCGCCCATACCATTTTCGAAGGCTGAATGACCCATGCGATCGTAAGCAGAGCGCTTCTCTTCGCTGCTTAGTACTTCGTAAGCCATCGATGCTTCTTTGAATTTATCCTCAGCATCTGGATCATCAGAGTTACGGTCAGGGTGATATTTCATAGCCAGCTTGCGGTAAGCTCGCTTAATTTCTTTGCTTTCAGCGGTCTTGCTCACACCTAATACTTCATAAAAATCGCGCTTACTCATGGGCTCTCCTATCGTCTTTACAGTCCACCGGACAGTCGATTCAGTAGTTCTAGTCAACCACCACCTTAATACGACTCACTATGGCACTCAAAGGTTTCACATGAAACATCATAAATAGTGAGAGAAAAGAGGTGATACTGCTATGAATCTTACAAGCGAATACGGCGGGATGCTGCTTAGCCAAATCAATTATTAAAAGTTTGCGCTATTTATGGAGATGCTATGGTGATTTATCAAGCGCTTAGGCAGGGAAAGTATCCACTATAGTGCGCTTGGCCATACAAAAAGGTTTTATTAAGGAATGAACAAAGGTTTTCATACCTTAAAAAGGCTCAGCCATGCTAATATTTATCGCTATATTTTTGGGTTTTTAGATTTATACTCACCAGTATTAAATCTGCCCATCATTACGTTTTTGTTTTGCGATAAGGGTTTGATTTTTATGAAGAAGCTGATTATTTTATTAATCGTCATTGCCGTCGCTGCCTATGCAGGCTCGCCCTATTACAGCGCTTATCAGCTTAAAAATGCCTACGATGCCAAAGACGGCGCGACCATCGCCGCAGCGATCGACTATGAGCAAGTGCGACCTAGTATCCAAAACCAACTCACCAGTCAGTTTACGGCGACTATGGCCAATTATCCATTGGTCGCTGAGTTGGGCGGCGCGCCATTGACCCAAGCTGCCAATAGTTTTATCACGCAGGCGGTAGATGGTGCTATAACCCCGCAAAATATCGAAAAAGTCATCGATACCCAAGGTCAGGCCAACACCGCGACCAAAGAGCTGGCCGCTGCATGGGCAATCGCCAGTAATCAGGTTGATCTCAAAAATTTGATTCAAAATCTTATCATCCAGCGCGGTGATGTGGATGCAGTGGTCAAAAGCCAAATGCAGCAAATCATGGAAAAACAAGCCGCTGAACTGGAGCAACAGGTAGCGCAAGGGTCTGACAGTGACAAGCCAAAATTAAGCTATTGCGGTATTAATTGCTTCACCATTAGCGGTCAGGTGAAAGGTTATCCGCTCACCATCAAGATGCAGCGTAACGGCTTAATTGATTGGAAAATCGTTGATATCGTGTTGCCACAATAGACTTACTATCCTTAACGGTTATAGGTAATAAAAAAACCGCCACATAAATTAATTATGTGGCGGTTTTTTTATCAATATTAAGGAATATCATCTCTTAACACATTTTTTATTCATAACTTTATTAAACATCTATGCAAGATTAAACATCTATGTGAGCTACTGCACACCCAAAAATTCTAAAAACTCAGGACTCTCAAAGCTCGCTTGAAACAGCACGCCATCTTCACGGTAGATCGCAGGCGTTGCCATCACCGCAAGCCCTGCTGCTTTTTCACGATTGGGCGTCACATGATCGGCTGTACAACTTGCTGGTGCAGGTGTCATCTCACCCTGCAACATTGCTTTATCAAAAGCTTTACGGCGGCTGTCCTCGTCACCTTGGCACCAAATCCCACGCATTTGCTCAGGGGACTGCTCGTATATCGGATAACCAATGGTTTTGACCGTCACACCTTTGGCATTAAGCATCGGTAGCTGCTGATGCAAGCGACGGCAATAAGGACAGTTGACATCATTGGCTACATAAATAACCGCTCTCTCAGGGCCGGTCGCTGGATAATTAATCAGCTGGCTTTCATCTAAAGTTGCAAACACAGACTGATTTTTACGCTTTTCAAACTGCTCATCGAGTCCGATGAATTGACCATTTTCGATGACAGAAATCTCGCCATCAGTAATATATTGTGCATCATCCGATAGTAGAAAAGGCACGCCTTCTAATGTCGCACCCCAAATCACGCCTGGCACTGCGGTATAAAAGAACGGCGTTTTGGCACTCATATTTTTCAGCGCATCCATATTTGCCAATATATCAGCTTTAACACTCGCACTGACAGGTTTGCCTGACTGCGCACTGGTGCTACGCGCTGGTGTCTTGGTGACTACACGCTTGCTTGGATTCTTTTGTAGCTCGCCTTGAATGACATATTTGCCATCTTCAGTGATATGCAAAGGCAACTGCCCCGCCAAATTGACTTGATACATATTGGGTAAGTTGGACGGCACAATAGAGCTGATTTGTGTTTTGATCCCTGCCTGAGTGAGCAATTGGCGCAAGCGACTGTCAACAGACTTGCTAACAGTGCCAGCAGCTTTTGTATTTTGAGTACTCTGGCTCGCTTTTTGGTTAGTAGCGGCAGTATCACTAGACTGGGCACAAGCGGTGGTTGCCAATAACATGGCGCCAATTAAACTGGCAGATTTTAATAGAGATAATTTCACAGAGACAGTCCTATCTGGTTTTAACAAAAACAGCTTTTAATAACAGCGCGTTTCAGTAACAACGATTTTTAATAACCTTTAATTTTAACAACACTCAATCTTAAGAATAGCTGTTTCTAATAATGCTCGTTTCTAACAATATCGGTTTTTAACAATAGCCACCTTTAATAAAGATAACGATATTATGTAAAAAAATAGATTAAAAAAAGATAGGCAGACTTTAGCACAAGGAATACTTTTGCAAAGGTTTAACGGCTCAATTTTGCAAAACTGCTACTGAGCTTTAAGAGATAGGCAACACAGTGTGCACACGAGACATAACAGGGTAAAAGTGATAGTTAAAAACTACAGTTAAAAACCATGGTCAAACACTACGGTCAAAAAAAGCAGCACACGTGAAGTGGCTGCTGATTGTAAGGATGTGCTTGCGAGTTCATTTCAACATGAAAAACTTAGAACTTAGCCACTTCTTCAGGTGTTAAAAAGCGACTGTCGCCCTTCTCTAATCCTTCCAAAGTGATATGACCGACACTAGCGCGATGCAGCTCAACCACTCTATTACCAAAGTAACCCATCATCCGTTTTACTTGATGATATTTACCTTGCTCAAGGGTCAAACGTGCATGCGTCTCGTCAATGAATTCGAGAACCGCAGGTTTTGTTTCTTCGTGGTCGCCTTCTAAAAGGATGCCCTCAGCGACTTCTTTGACGGCATTGGCTTGCGCCGCTTCATCCATCGCATCTGCTAAAGTCAGCTCATAAATTTTGGCATGTTCATGTTTAGGACTGGTGACACGGTGTAACCATTTACCATCATCACTCATCAATAATGCGCCGGTCGTATCAACATCGAGACGCCCTGCAATGCGCAAGCTACCAAGCTCTGGCACCGCTATCAGCTCAGTGACAATTGGATGCTCTTTTACTTTCAGCGTACATTCAAAGCCTTCAGGCTTATGTAATAGAATATAACGACTGCCCGCAGCGACCGATAATGGCTCGCCTGCCCAAACCACATCGTCATTGACCACATCGACGTGGACGCCTGGGTCTTTGATGACCTGATCATTTACCGTTACTTCACCAGCGTGCAGAATTTTTTTGGATTCTTTACGCGATAGCTCAGTGGCTTTACTCAAAAATTTATCTAGACGCATATATTGCCTACCATTCGTTTGATGATACCTACTTTACCGTAGCAGCTAACGACACCAGCACTCACACTGAGCTTGTCCGCTATCTTCATGGGTCAGAAGTGGTACTATAATAAAAAATTAAATGAACACTGCACCCAATATGGACGACAGTGAAAGTTAGACAAGTTTACCATATCCAACCTAGACCTGATGAAATATGAGCTATCAAACGCTAAAACGCGCTGTCACTGCGCGCTTAGAAATTAAAAAATCCGAGTTTATTGCTTACGCTTATCCTGTAACCTCGCGTGAGCAGGCAATGTTTCACGTGGAACAACTACGTCAACAATATGCCGATGCGCGTCATCACTGCTGGGCATATATCATTGGCGATCCCAATAACACCACTAGTGCTGGTTTTGATGATGATGGCGAGCCAAATGGTACGGCAGGTCGACCGATATTAAATGTGTTGCAGCATAAAGCGATCGGTAACGTCATTATCATCGTGGTGCGTTATTTTGGTGGTATCAAACTGGGCGCAGGCGGTCTAACCCGTGCTTATGCAGGCGCAGCGCAAGCGGCAGTTGATGAAATGACATTGCTGCCCTATGTGCCAATGGTGCAAGTACAGATATTGGCAGAGTTTGCCACCGAAGCGCAATGTCGTTACATCGTCGATAGCCTAAACGGCAGCATTGATGATGTCGCTTATAGCAAGCAGGTGACATTGACGGTGACGCTGGCTGAAGCAGATATCGAAAGCTTAAAAGAACGCCTTGCGATGGATGGACGGGTATTAGATGCGTCGGAAAAATTGAATGAGTAATCATGCGTTCACTGAGCATTCACTAAATCTTATTGGTTTTGATAACTGCCATGGGTATGATAAGGCACTGATTGTTAAAGATGATTTTAACGCCCATTAAATAAGACACCTTTATGCCAACCTCAAATACGCCAACTTCAAATACGCCAACTTCAAATACGCCAACTTCAAAACCGAGCCAACCCTTCTCTCCAGAGCCTTTTAAACCCCCATTTTGGCTGACCAATCCACATCTACAAAGCATCTTGCCTAAGTTTTTTGCGCCCAAAACGCCCACTTATCGCCGTGTGGTCGAAAAAGACTCGTTGGATGAAAGTGATATTGCTTATGACTTTTATGATGCGCATTCTATCGAAACCTTAGAAAATAGCGAGCGTGAACAAACGCCATTAATCGTGCTATTCCACGGTATGGAAGGCAGCAGCGACAGCCATTATGCACGTGCTTTGGCGCATCAGATGCACGCTCAGGGCTGGCACTTTGTGGTGGCGCACTTCCGCAGTTGTGGCGGCATTCCTGCTAATGGCCGAGTTTTTTATAATGCGGGTGATACCGATGAGGTGCATCACGCGCTGCAAAACCTAAGTCAACAGTACGCCAATATTTATGCAGTTGGGGTGTCACTGGGTGGCAATGCTTTGGCAAAATATATGGGCGAATATGGTGATAAAGCAATCTGCCAAGGCGCTGTGGTCATCTCCGCTCCCGTCGATATGTCATCGGCGGCGCTTAGTATGCACAGCTTTTTGAGCCATCGAATTTACACCCCTTATTTGCTCAACCCCATTATCAAAAAAGCCTTAGCCAATGACATCAGCAAAGAGGAGATTGACTCGATCAAAGCGGTCAATCGCATCAGTGACTTTGACGATATCTTTACCGCGCCGCGTCATGGCTACCGCTCTAATAACCACTACTATCAAGCCTCATCAGCCCTGCCTTATTTGATAAAAGTAACGAAGCCTTTATTGTTAATTAGTGCCAAAGACGATCCTTTCCTTGGTTTTACCGCCACGCCAAACGATGTGTCTGACAGTGTCACTATTTTAGACACTGAGCATGGCGGGCATGTGGGTTTTATTCGTTATCGCTCTGACAAAGACAAGTCACCTCATCTTTATAAAAAATCAAGATTTGATATCAACTGGATACCTGAAACTGTCAGCACTTATTTTAATCATATCGGTGTAGCATCTAATAAGCCCTAAAATAAGAATACTCACTTTACCTTTTACTCTTTTGAGATTGCACTATGTATCCCTTTATCCGTTATGCCAGCACCATCGCCCACGCCGCGCTACAAGTCAAAAAAGGCGATACCTTAACGTTTAAAGATACGAGTGAGATTAGCTTTCGCTGTCGTCTGACAGATATTGATAATTTCTTAGAGATGAATAATGGTCGCGTACTTACCCTTTTTGATATGGGTCGTACTGACTTCGCGGTGCGTAGCGGACTTGGTAGCCAACTGCTCAAGCAGCGTTGGGGTTTGGTCGTCGCTGGTAGTACCATCCAATATCGCAAACGTATTCGCGCTTTTGATAAAGTCACCATGAAAACGCATATCGTCGGCTTTGATGAGCGTTGGATATATATTGAACAGTCGATGTGGGTAAAAGGCAAACCTTGCTCCTCTGCTCTACTGCGTACGGGCGTGACTGAAAAAGGTAAGGTGATAGAAACAGCACGTGTACTAGCCTCATTGGGGCAAGCAGATTGGCAGTTGTCACCGAGTGGCTATGTGGCAGAATGGATCGTCAGTGATGCCGACCGTCCGTGGCCACCGCAAAGTTAGCATTTATTTTTTAGCTTTATTCATAAGTCACAAACACCTATTCACAATCAGTTAACCTTATAACTACTATTTCCTAACAATACATTATATAAATACATATATTAAATGTTAGGATAGTAGTGAGCATCATACTCAGCTCAACCAAATACTATCTAATTAAAAATAGTCTCATAAGGAAAATAATATGATTAATAATACGGATTACGTCGGTACTCTATTCGACAATAGCGAATCAAATCCAAGCAAAATCACCTTGGCTTTTACCATGGCAGGTGTGGCACTCAAAAAAGGACACTCTGCCTCAGTGATATTGATGGTAGATGCGGTGCATTTGGCATTGCCCAACGCGTTGGCAAAAGTGGATATTGGTGCACCGTTTGAACCTGCTGGCGAGTTACTAGAAGCCTTTATCGAAAAAGGTGGCCAAGTATTGGTCTGTAGTGCTTGCATGAAACATAACGGTATCGGAGAGTCAGCCATCGACAAGCGCTTCACGGTCATCAGTGGTGACGATGTGGTTGAGCTGTTGATGAATGCGAAAGGGTCATTGCAGTTGAATTAAGTTTTTTTCAGAGTTCTAACACTGAGTTAGTTCTCTTAGCTGTCTTTTTCACGGCTTTAGGGACTGACTCTTTTTTTTGAAAATTTAATAATATTTCATAAGATTCACTAATTCATAAGCTTCACTAATTAGGTATATACAAGTTGCCGACCTTAGCTAGAACCTATGCTTATGGATGGGTAGAAAGTAGTAAAGTGATATGAGCTATAGTATATTTAGATTCCATTTTCTTAGGTTTTGGCCATATCTATAATGAAGATTAAATCAGCTAACGTTTTCCTTAGTTTTCTTTTACCCGCTATGCTTTTAACAGGGTGTTCAGAGCTTTCTACAAATACCAATGGATATATTACTAATGAAAATAACAAGCCTTTCTATTTGGAGTTTGATAGTAGTAAAGCAGATAGCCTTAATGTAATAAAATATAGTCAACTGACTACTGATACATTCAAACTATTTTGTGGGAGTGATGCTTTTACTACTTTACCTAATTGGTCAATATATGATGGCGAGCCTATGGAGTCGATTGCAAGTATCGATATCTCACATATATATTTAACCTTCGACGATAGAGAACGCTTACAAAGGCTACTTCTTGTGGAAACTGTCGATACTAAGGACGAACAAAAACAAGTATATGATAAAGCCAAAAAATATCTCGACCAAAACTATAATCAAACTAAATCACATCCATTACGCACACTAAACATGACTACTAATGAAGTGGTTAGAAGTGATAAAGATAACTCTTATACTGGTTGGGTCAGCTACGATGTTGTTTCTTATAAGACTAAAAATGGTTATATTAGTATAAATAAAGGTTCGGTAGGAGCTGTGGTACCTCCTTCAAATATACAACCAAGTACAAATGGACTATACAAAGAATATATTAGTCTTGGAAATAAGCTACCTAAGTGGGAAAACGATGATTCAGAGCTTTTAGATGTAAAAGTTAGATATTTTTCAAATTCGTTTTCAGATATGTATGACAAAAAATGTAGTTGATTCACTTAACTACAAAGCCGTAGTCAAAACTCACCCTTCCTATTCAGCAACTAAATAAACACTATCCAACATACTCTTTGTCCTGTTCTGTTAAAGTAAGTGAGATAAAAATTCTAATAACAGACAAAGGAAGCCCGTTATGACCTTACTGAATACCCTTAATTTGACCCACGCTATCGTTCAAGCACCTATGGCAGGCGCAACCACCCCTGAGCTGGCAGCGACGGTGAGTAACTTTGGTGGACTGGGTTCATTGGGATCGGGCATGACGCCGCCAGAGGTTTTGCATAGCCATATTGACACCATTAAATCGCTCACCGATCGCCCTTTTATGATTAATTTAATGGTATTGTCTGAGCATGAGTCGAGCACCTTTGATACCGAAATCCCTGCTTGGCTAAGTCATTACTATCAAGAAAACAATATAGAGTTTGCGCTACCTGAGCGCCCAGCGCTAAGCTTCGCGGATCAGCTACAAGTGCTCTATGACAATCCTGTTCCTGTCGCTAGCTTTACCTTTGGTATTATTAGTGCCGAGCAAGTTCAACATCTGCAAGGTCTAGGCACGCGCGTCATCGGTACTGCCAATCATCCATTAGAAGCGAAAGCATGGAGCGATATTGGTGCTGATGCGGTATGTGTACAAGGGGTCGAAGCGGGTGGACATCGCGGTGGCTGGCTCGCGCAAAGTGAAAACGATCCATTGGGATTATTGACGCTAATTAGTCAAACGCGCGCGTGTACCGATATTCCGTTAATTGCAGCAGGTGGCATCATGACTGGGCAAGATATCAAAGCGGTACAAACGGCTGGCGCTGAGCTGGCGCAAATCGGAACGGCGTTTTTGACCACAGATAAATGCGGCATTAATGACATTTATAAGCAAGCGCTACTCGACGCTAGTGAAGATAAGCGCAGTACTGAGACACGCTTAACGAGACTGTTTTCAGGTAAACAAGCTCGTGGTTTATTAAATGATTATTTGCGTGATTTTGCTCGCTTTGAAAGCGCGCATGAGCTACCGCCCTATCCACAATTGAATGCGATGACCAAATTTTTGCGTGGTCATGCAACCAATAATCTTCACTCGGAGTATCAGTCTTTATGGGCAGGACAAGGCGTCGCTTTGGTCAGACAAGAGCGCACGATTGAGCTGTTAGAGCGCTTGGTCAAAACGTTATAGGCTTAAATATTTTTATCAGTCCGTGCTACTCTAATAAAAAATCCACCGCTGCCGCTGCATGAATCAAAGTGGTATCAAATACGGGAATTGGGCTGTCTGCTTGTTTAATAAGCAGTCCAATTTCTGTACAGCCTAAGATGACGCCCTCTGCGCCTTGATCTGCTAAATCTTTAATTACCTGCTGATAATACTGGCGCGAGCTGTCTTTAAATTGACCGACGCACAGCTCTTTTTTGATAATTCGATGTACCTCTGCTCGTGCATCACTCTCTGGTATCAACACTTGAAGCCCTGCATCCACCAAACGCTGCCTATAAAAATCTTCCGTCATCGTAAACTGAGTGCCCAGTAAAGCAATTTTAGACAGATTCTGTTTTTTGATGGCGGCAATAGTGGCATCAGCGATATGAATAACGGGTAAATGCGTCGCGGCTTGCACATCATCGAGTAATTTATGCATTGTATTAGAGGCAATCAAGAGCCCTTGTACGCCAGCGGCTTGCAAACGCTGAGCACTGCTGGCCATGATTACACCCAGCGCTGCCCATTCATCTTGCTCTTGGTGCTTATTAATCAACGCAAAGTCTACGCTATGTATGAATAAATCTGCTGAATGTAATCCACCCAGCTTATCCTTGACACCCTCATTTATCAGCCGATAATAGCTCTCGGTACTCTCCCAACTCATACCACCGATGATGCCCAATGTTCGCTGCTTGTGCACGGTCATTTTATTGCCTTATTTGTGAGTCGTAATCGATTTTATCGTAGCAAAATTAATCATCTTTAGTTTGTTATTTTTTGGGAATTTGATTTTTATGCATGAGACAACAGTCATTAAAATATAACGAATGTCACCATTGATAATAACGATTTTATCCATTCAACAACATACGATATCATGGTTGGTAATGACGACTCATGACGCTACGCAACATCGTTCATCGTTCATCAAACGCCACCATCACCACGTAGGACACCTCCACACTATGGCAAAATTCCCTACCATCAGAATACGCACACGGCGCAAGTACTATCGGCTTATTTTTACCTTTTTAATGGCACTGCTGATGTCCACGATTATCTCAACTGCATTGCTGCTGATCAATGTAGGATTCGTCGATGGGTTCTTTATCACGCTGTTTCACTCATGGAAATATGCCTTTATAGTCGCGTGGCCGAGCGCTTATATTTGCGCCTATCTCATCCAAGAGCATTTGCTCAGTAGGATTGAGTTTTATTGAACCAGCTAGAAGTTAAAGTATGAGAATGCCATGATGAAGCATTGCTGTGAGCTGATGGTAAATCATCATGCCGCTATGAATTAAGAAATCTATGGCTGTATACACAGCCTTGCTGAAGGTATTTTATGCGAAGATAAAAGGGTATTTTTTGATTGGATATTAGGGACGTTGAGTCATCTTATGATAAGTGACTGGATCTGGATAAGAGGCTTTAATGACCTTCCTAATTACTCCCGTAATAAATCAACCCCCAAGCCCATCATCGTGGTCAGCTAACAACATTACTTAATGAAATGGCTATTGATATCGGTGAAACTGATTGATTGATGCTAACTGCTGACGTTTAAAACCAATGAGCAAAAACATTAGATTGTATTAAGAGCATTTGAATAAGTCCGCCTGCTTTTAATACAGTCAATACTCATAAACCAAAAACCACTTTTAAGCCACCTCAACCTTGTTCTTTAAACAAGCCACTCGGTGATTTATGGTGCCTTCTAACACGGGTTTAATGTGTGCGCACTCTTCATCAGCTAGTGGACAACGGGTACGAAAAACGCAACCTGACGGGGGATTGATTGGGCTGGGTAAATCACCCTCTAATAACTGAATGACCTTGTTACGCTCAGCAATAGGATCAGGTAGCGGTACAGCAGACATCAGTGCTTTGGTATAGGGATGAGTCGGATTACCATATACGGCTTTGTTCAAACCCAGTTCGGCGGCGTTGCCTAAATACATTACCAATACCCGATCAGCAATGTGCTTAATCACAGAAAGATCATGGGCAATGAAGATAAGCGCTAACCCCATCTCTTCTTGCACATCTTGCAATAAATTAATGACCTGCGCCTGAATCGAGACATCAAGGGCGGAGACTGGCTCATCACAGATAATAATTTTGGGCTTTAATATCAGTGCTCGAGCAATGCCTATTCGCTGGCACTGACCTCCTGAAAACTCATGCGGATATCGGTTAATTTGATTGGACAGTAGCCCCACCTTTTTCATGATGGCGCGTACCTCGTTTTGCACCTCAGGCTTCTTCATTTCAGGATAATAAGTACGAAGAGGCTCGGCGATAATATCCCCTACAGTCATGCGCGGGTTAAGTGATGCCAGCGGATCTTGAAAGATCATTTGAATGTCTTTTCGCTTTAATCTCATGGTCTTTTTGGACGCACCCACCATCTCTTCATCACAAAACTTGATACTGCCAGAATCAGCTTGTATCAATCCGATGATAGTACGAGCAAGTGTTGATTTACCGCAGCCTGATTCGCCTACCACCCCTAAAGTCTCACCAGCAAATAGCTCAAATGATACCCCATTAACTGCTTTTAGAGTGACAGGCTTCTGCCAAAAGTAAGTACCTTTTCGTTTGATATTAAAGGTGGTATGAATGTCCTTTACTTGCAATAACGGTGCTGGGTTATTGCTTTTGGCGCTATCTAAATTCTGTATCATCATGAGCTAGCCCTCCATCCCTGATTGATTATTGGCATCGATATCTGCTGAGCTATCTAGTGAGTGATCAACGGGTGTTTCAGGGTGCCAGTGACAAGCGCGTTGACGCTCGTTCGGT
Source organism: Psychrobacter sp. AOP30-A2-5 (assembly GCF_052378115.1). Classification (NCBI taxonomy): domain Bacteria; kingdom Pseudomonadati; phylum Pseudomonadota; class Gammaproteobacteria; order Moraxellales; family Moraxellaceae; genus Psychrobacter; species Psychrobacter sp. AOP30-A2-5. Next base: position 106,358 of record NZ_JBQSXK010000010.1, read on the forward strand.
AGAAATTCCAGCGGTGGCGGTGTATCACGGCAGATTTCCATAGCATGAGAACAGCGCTCATAAAAAGGACAGCCTGCTGGCAAATCTAATAAATTTGGTGGACTACCTGGAATGGTTTCAAGCTTGCCCATATCGTTATCCAAACGCGGAATGGCTTTTAGTAGCCCAATGGTATATGGATGACTTGGGGCATAAAAAATCTCTTCAGTCTCTCCATACGCCATGGTACGCCCAGCATACATCACCAGTACTCGATCACAGATACCCGCCACAACCCCCAAATCATGGGTAATCATAATAATGGTGGTGCCAAAGTCGCGTTTTAGCTCGTTTAATAGAACCATAATCTGCGCCTGAACAGTAACGTCGAGCGCGGTGGTTGGCTCATCAGCAATCAACAACTTAGGGCGACATAATAATGCCATCGCAATCATGACCCGCTGACGCATACCACCTGAGAACTCATGCGGATACATGCCAATACGGTTCTTGGCTTCTGGAATCTTAACCGCGTCTAGCATTCGTATGGATTCGGCCCAAGCGTCTTTTTTACTCATGCCTTTATGTAAAATCAATACTTCAGCGAGCTGGTCGCCTATCTTCATATAAGGATTTAATGAGGTCATCGGATCTTGGAAGATCATCGCGATCTGCTCGGCACGAATTTTATTTAGTGCTTTTTGTGACAATCCTAGTAGCTCATTACCCTCAAAGCGTACCGAACCTTTGGCATAACCGTTATTTGCCAGTAGCCCCATAATAGCAAACGCTGTCTGCGACTTACCTGAACCAGATTCACCAACGATACCTAAGGTTTCGCCTTCATGTAGGTTAAAATTTAAGCCATTAACCGCCGTTACTAGACCCTCTTCGGTCGTGAACTGTACCGATAAATCTTTGACTGCTAACAAGGTATTTTCTGCATTAGCTGGCTTATCGAGCGCTGAACCAGTACCCATCTTAAAGGTAGTAGTATTAGACTCTATTTTCTCAGAAGCACTAGGCGCGTTGGCGGCGTTATGAATCTTTTGAGTGGCTATGTTTTTATCTTCCATACTTTTACCCTCCATGCTTTTATCCTTCATACTTTGGTTTTTCATGATGTCACCCTCTTAGCGGTCTTTAGGGTCAAACGCATCACGCAGACCGTCGCCAATAAAGTTAAAGCAAAATAAAGTAATGACCAAAAAAGCTGAGGGAATCAAAATCTGCCAAGGTGCTACCTGCATGGTTTTTGAGCCTTCTTGCAACAGCGCCCCCCAACTGGTCATCGGCTCTTGAACACCAAGTCCCAAAAAGCTTAGAAATGACTCGAACAAAATCATCGTTGGCACTAATAAAGAGGCGTAAACTACCACCACCCCGAGTACATTGGGCACGATGTGGCGTAAGATAATATTAAAGCCTGATACGCCGCCTACGTGCGCAGCTTCGATAAACTCTTTACTCTTTAGGCTTAGCGTTTGCCCGCGAACGATACGCGCAACATCCAGCCATGATACCAGTCCAATCGCCACAAAGATTAAGATAAGGTTACGACCAAAGATAGTGACTAATAAAATCACAAAAAACATAAAGGGGAAGGCGCTTAAAATCTCTAATACACGCATCATAACAGTATCGACTTTGCCACCAAGATAGCCTGACGTTGCACCGTATATCGTACCGAAAATCACTGCAACCGTAGCGCCGGCGACGCCTACCATTAAGGAGATACGACCACCTACTGCGGTTCGCACTAACAAATCACGACCGAGTGAATCAGTACCGAAGTAGTGCTTATTATCGATGGCTGGCGCGGACTGCATAAAGTTCCAGTCGGTTTCGGCATAACCAAAAGGTGCTAACATCGGCACAAAGATGACGAAAGCAGCCACGAGTAGCAAGATAAAAAGACTGGCTACGGCGGCCTTGTTGCGATAAAAACGGCGCTTAGCATCTTGCAAAAGGCTGCGGCCTTTGATTTCCTGAGCCCCTATGTCTGCTAGGTCAGTTGTCTGGTCTGCGGTAAGGCTCATAGTCGTCCTTTTAATAATCTATTTAGCATAATAATAATGAATGATACCCATCAAACCGTATTGGAATGATAATGCGCTTAAACGGTCGTCTTAATACTGAATCTTTGGATCAATTACCGCGTATAAAATATCGACGATAGCATTAAAGGCAATGGTCAATACCCCGACTAAAATGGTCAAACTAAGCACTACCCCATAATCACGATTGAGTGCACCGTTAATGAATAACTGTCCGATACCAGGTAAACCAAAGATAGTCTCAATCACAATGGAGCCTGTGATAATACCGACAAAGGCTGGGCCCAAATAAGAGATAACGGGTAGTAGTGCGGGTCTCAGCGCATGCCTCATCACTATTTGGCGCATCGGCAAACCTTTCGCCTTAGCCGTTCGGATATACTGGCTATTCATCACCTCAATCATCGAGCCGCGCATGATACGAGCAATACTCGCAACATAAGCGAGCGCTAAAGCGGCGACTGGTAATACAAGGTTTTTAAGTGCCCCGTCATTCCAGCCACCAGCTGGTAGCCATTGCAAAATAATGGCAAAGATCAGCACTAATAATGGCGCTTTAACGAAGCTTGGAATCACAACGCCTGTCATAGCAAAGGCCATCAGTACGTAGTCTATCCATGAGTTTTGCTTAAGGGCTGCGATAACACCGAAGATAAGTCCTAAGACCAATGCCAATATAAAAGCGTACAGACCCAACTCCATAGAGACCGGAAACGACTGCGACAACAACTCGTTAACCGTATAATCTTTATACTTAAAAGACGGTCCAAAGTCGCCTACCGCTAGCTGCTTTAGATAATTAACATACTGTAGCCACATAGGATCGTTAAGATTGTATTTGGCCTCGATATTGGCCAGTACCGCAGGTGGCAAGCTACGCTCACCCGTAAACGGACTGCCTGGCGCCAAACGCATCATAAAAAAGGAGACCGTGATCAATACGAATAAGGTCGGAATGGCCTCTAAGATACGCCGAAAAATCAGTTTTAGCATAATGCCTCTTTTATAATGATGCTTATTTTTCAGCTAAATTAAAATGAGATAACTAGCACAAACCTAACGCCCAGTTATCGTTCAACTAGCAATCTTCAATGACTTGGTTTTAAATAAAATATTGATAATCGTCGTTTATAAATAACAAAAGTTTCATCTAACACGCCTAATGAGAGTGGCTGTGAAAAATGAAACTAATGACGCTATCAGCGTTATTTGATAGGAGCGATAAATGAAACCAGCTGCTTTTACCGCTCTCAGACATTCAATCGATAGAATTATTCAGCGATCAGTCAAACGATTAGTGCTTAGCAATTGAGAGATTTTTTACCTGCCAATTGTCTAATATATCTTTAGTTGGAAACCCAATGACATAAGGTTTCACTAGACGCGGGCTGACGTAATGATAAATGTTAAGTAAACCCATATCTTGATCGAGCTGAGCTTCAGCTTGCTTGTATAGGTTGGCACGCTGCTCAGGGCTAACGCCAGCTTTCAGCGTTTGCGCCATTAAACTGTCAAAATTAGCGTTATTGTATTTACCGTAGTTGCCACTATTGTCAGATTTGGCAATATTTAAGAAAGCTGACGCTTCGTTATAATCACCGCACCAGCCAGCACGCGCAATTTGATAATTACCATTACGGCGAGTATCCAAATAAGTTTTCCATTCTTTATTGGTCAAAGTCACATCGACGAAGCCGAGCGCTTGCTTCCATAATGAAGTAGCCGCGACCGCAGTCTTTTTATGATTGTCATTGGTGTTGTATAGCAGCTCAAAAGTCAGCGGATTACTATCGCTATAGCCTGCTTCAGTGAGCAGTTTTTTGGCCTCAGTAACCCGCTTTTCTTGATCCCAAGTCGACCATTCTGGACTATTTGCAATATCGCCATTGGTGGCAGGGGGTGTCAACTGATAAGCGGCCGTCTGTCCTTGACCGATAACTTTATCCGCAATGGTATCGCGGTCCAAAGCTAAGGCTAAAGCACGGCGTACGTTGGGATCGTTGAACGGTGGCTTGACCGTATTAAACTCGTAATAATAAGTACAAAGATAAGGAGATACGGTTAGCTGATCGCCCACTTGCTCTTTAAGCGAAGCGAACTGCTCGGTTGGAATCTCATTGTAGGTCACATCAATTTCACCCGCCTGATAGCGTGCGACGTCAGTCGTACTAGAAGGAATCGGCAGGAAAGTGACGGTATCGATAGTCGTATTAGCATCGTCGTAATAAGAAGCGTTGCGCGTTAAAACGATTTTGTCGTTAATTTGCCACTGGGTAGGCTTGTAAGGACCGTTAACCACGATGTTCTCAGGAGCTGTCCACTTATCACCAAAGGCTTCAACGGTCTTTTTATGAACGGGCTTGACTGAATTATGAATCAACATATCTGGAAAATAAGGCACGGGCTCTGATAAAGTAATCTGCAAAGTTTTATCATCGATAGCCTTTACGCCAAGGGTTTCAATGCCAGCCTTACCATCAACAATTTTATCAGCGCCGACTACTTTGGCATCGACCAAATAGCTTGAATACGGCGACGCAGTATTTGGATCGACCAAGCGGCGCATACTGTAGACAAAATCCTCTGCCGTTACTGGATCATCATTTGACCATTTAGCATCGCGCAGCTTAAAGGTCCATACTTTATTGTCTTCGCTTTCCCAACTGGTTGCCATTGCTGGAATGGTCTTACCTTCGGCATCCGTATTGGTTAAACCTTCTAACATCTGGCGGCCAAGGGTAGATTCTGGTACACCCGATACTTTGTGTGGATCAAGTGATTCAGGTTCAGTACCATTATTGACGACGAGCGCTTGAGTATCAGCCAGTACATTAGGATCAACGGCAGCTGCTTGGCTGTCAGTGCCAGACTTATCGCTACTACAGCCAGTCATAGACATGGCGAGCGCAAGAGAGGTAGGCAAAAATATAGAGGACAAAAAGTGATTAGGAGTGCGCATCATATAATAGCTATCCTTGCTGGTCAGTGGCTAGGCGGATCAACTAAATAGTAGTGATTCGAGTTAATATATCCGTATATTGACTATGTTTATTAACAATATTTTAACTAACTATTGGTCATATTGTAGACAACTATTAGTAATTAAAAACGATACAAATGTCAATAAGTTTTAATTCCTCCCCGATACTAACAAGCAAAATAAGGTTGCAGTCAAAGCAGTTTCGACGACCAAAACTTAGATGTAACTACTATTAATTGAGTAACTTTTATAGCTATTTATTACCTTTCATCAGCAATATACTACCGTTCATTCGAAACCTGTCTTATTACTACTAACCTCCGTTTCTAAATCACTAATTATCACTGTCAAGTTAATGAAATCAATGCTATCAAGCAATAAAACCCTAGTAGATATGATGAATTTTATTTATAAGACTATTGTTAATAACTAATCATTTGATAGATTTTTTAAGCCGATGCTGATGAATAATAGTGTTATATTTTCGACACTCAAAATCAGATTTATTCGCTACTTAAAATCGTGCAATTTTTTGATTTTTGCAATTACTTATTTTTGTAAAAGCTGAGTAAGATCATGATAAAAATCACTAAATTTAGAATGAATACCTACCAATATCACTATTAATTCCTTTTTATAAAACTAATAACGCTGATCTCTTGATGAAATTTTGATTTTGTAGTCGCGTGGCCGAGCGCTTATATTTGCGCCTATCTCATCCAAGAGCATTTGCTCAGTCGTATTGAGTTTTATTGAGTAAAAAACTATAAACTTTAGTACACCCACCTCTCACAAAAAAGCTAAGATAAGCAACATCATCTTTTTATTTAGAGGACGCTATGAGCCAACCACGGCGTACTATCGAGCATTTACTCAAGCAAGGCATACTGCCATTGACGCATGCCAACGATGCAGCGATTCATTTGCAAGTCTATCCTAGCAAACGCTCATGGCTGGTCTTTTTTGATAAAGCCATGCTGATTATCGGGGCGATAGCGCTGGTATTATCGCTGGTGTTTTTTATTGCCTATAACTGGATAAATATGGGCAAAATGGGCAAGTTCGCTTTGGTCGAAGGGGCCTTGGTTATCACGGTTGCCCTTTACGTTGCACTGTCTTTTAGACAGAAATTTCAGCTGGTTCGGCAGTTATTATTGCTCATTGCCAGCGTGATTACGGGTAGCTTATTGGCGCTATTTGGGCAGGTCTATCAAACGGGTGCTGATACGTGGCAGCTATTTTTTGGTTGGGCCGTATTGATTATTCCGTGGGTAATTATCGCCCGCTTCCCTGCGCTATGGCTGCTATGGTTAGGGCTCGTCAATACTGGTCTTATCTTATATTTCGGCGTTATGGACTTTGCCTTTGTCAGTTATTTTTATGAAGGTGTCTTACAAATAGGCGTGCTTGCCGCTGTTAATTTTGTGGCGCTAAACTTGTGGCTCATGTTTATCGACCGTCAACCACCATCAGTCACACGCAGCCGATTTAAGTCCGAGCTGGATTGGAGCGCTTATGTCGTCGGTTTACTCAGCAGCTATTTTATTACCTACCTTGCCATTTTTTATGTCTTTGATGACGCCAATATTGTAATGATGCTAATCACTCTATTGCTATGGATGAGCTGGTGCGGATTTATGGTTTGGCGATTTTATTGGTATCGCATCAATCTATTAATGCTGACCTATTTATGTGGCTCTGTCATTGTCGTGGTGATGTTTTGGGCGGGTAAGTTGTTTTTAGACAATTTTGATATGGGTGGTTTTCTCATCTTAGCCCTATTGTTGATTGGCATGAGTTCAGCGGCGGTTGTTTGGCTGCGTCATGCGGCACGTTTAAACAGCGAAAACAATATACCCAGTGCTGTCGTCAAAGGAGGTAATTATGAGTAATGATATGAATAATCAACACTCGGATAATGTCCTTTTACAGCTGCAACAGCTTGGATTGATTGATGGCAATGTGATTGATGCCCGTACTGGTGAGACCAGCGCTAAGGCAACGATAGCGAATCATCACTCTCAAAACGATACTCCTTGGTTTATACAAATACTTTTTGGTCTTAGCGGTATTGTAGCGAGTCTGTTTCTAATCGCCTTTTTGTCTTTGTTATTGTTCGGCATCGATGGCTTTGACAGCGTGATTGCCTTGTTAATTACAGGTCTAGTACTCAGCACGGCGGGTTTTGCCCTATTTAGAAACAAGCAAAGCCGTGATAATACCTTTACCAGTAGCCTAGCCTTGGCTATTAGCTCGGCTGGGCAAGCCTACATCGCCTTTGCTTTATTTGATACTCATTTGTCACATCCTATAGATGTTTGGCTTTTTTTAATCGTGCAAGCCGTTATGACACTCGTTATGCCCAACCGTATCTATCGCCTATTGGGCAGCATAATGACGCTAGGTTTGACGGTTTATCTGCTTAACTATTATCATCTACCTGAGGTTAGCTTGGGGCTATTAACACTGATTACGACTGGCAGTAACTTATCACGCTATTCTCTATTGCAGCGTATACCTAGTAAATGGCGCGCGGATGCTTTTGATATTATTAAAGCCCTTGGTTACGCCAGCGCGCTGATGCTGTTGTGCGTTTCTGTGTACTTTATCGCCGCTGAACATAGTCATAGCCTTGCTACTTATTATGGCGACACTTTTCGCTACAATTACTATTTGGCGCAAGGATTGCTTACACTTGCCAGCCTTTATGCCACTTATCTGATTCTAAAACGTTACGACGTTAAATTACTATCGGCAGCGGGACTCTTCATTGGTGGTGCGCTTGTATTGCTTGGGATAATATCGATTTACGTATCAGGACTGCTCGCGACCAGCCTTATCATCGTCATTGCGATCGCTAATAGCCAACGGGTGCTGTTAGGTTTGGGCGTCACCGCCTTGGTCAGCTATATATTTTGGTATTACTACCAGCTCGATACTTCGTTATTGGTTAAATCTATCTCTATGCTGGTCATCAGTATCGCGCTACTACTTATGCGTTGGACACTTATTAAAGGCTATCTTGCAAATATAAAACCGAGCGCTAACGACAATCAGGAGCGCCACTCATGAACCAGAAAATGTTGACTAAGCGCCTCGTTGATGAAGCATCACCATCCAGCCATTGGCTAAAAAAACGAGCCGTTACGATTACGATTGCCCTACTGGGGTTAGCCTTGATATTGATTGTAATGACGATGAACATCATCAAATATGAAAACCATCTCACCACTGGCAAAACGGTATTATTAGCACTTGCACCCGTTGATCCCCGTGGTTTTATGCAAGGCGATTATATGACGTTAAGCTATGCGCTAGAGCGCGATATTTTTGATGCCATACGCTCAAAGCACCCTCATTCAACACAAGACGAATTAGGCTCAGAACTAGATGTAGAATTAGACGAGTTTGATACAGATTTTCGTATTTATGAGCCAAGCGACGGTTATGTCATTGTGAAAATCGATGACAATAATGTGGGGCATTTTGTCCGCTTAGCTGATAGTAATAGTCGTGAAGAGTTAACTAAAAGTGAGCTGCCCATTTATTACCGCATTCGTAACGGCAGTGTGCAATTGGCGACCAATGCGTTCTTCTTTCAAGAAGGTCATGCTGAGGCGTTTGAAGCGGCTGAATATGGTCTGTTTCGCGTCAATGACAAAGGCGAGCCATTACTCACAGAGATGGCAGACGGTGATTTTACAGTCATCGTCGGCGACATAAGCCAAGAGGATAAAGCCTCTCATTAGACGTTTATTGTGTTACTTCTTATTCATTATTAAGCACAATACGTGCAACGCATAACATTCCTTAACCAAAGTAACATTGAGGGTACGGAGACAAACTTGTTACCGTTGCTCACGACCTAAAAATAAATAAAGGAAATAATTATGCGTAGCGCAACTTATAGTACCTTCGGCAAACCATCTGACGTTCTCAGTTTAGGTGACACGCCTATTCCTGAACCAAAAGCCAATGAAGTCCGAGTCAAAATGGTACTCGCCTCTATCCACAACCATGATTTATTAACCATTCGCGGTCAATACGGCTTTAAACCTGAGCTGCCAGCGATTGGTGGTAGCGAAGCGGTCGGCATTATCGATGCCGTCGGTCAGGATGTCAAAGACTTAAAAGTTGGTCAGCGCGTGGCAGCGGCGAGCGTACAAGCGACATGGGCAGAGTATTTTGTCGCCTCAAAAGACATGGTATTCGTCATGCCTGATAGCTTAGAGGACGAAATGGCGGCGCAGCTCATTGCGATGCCACTCAGCGCGCTGATGCTGATTGAGTTTTTAGCACTAACAAGCGGTCAGTGGGTAATTCATAATGCTGCCAATGGCGCGGTCGGAAAATCGCTCGCCATGCTAGCCGCCGCGCGTGGTATTAACACCATTAATGTCGTGAGAAGTGGCAATGCTATCAAGGAATTAGAAGCACTGGGTATCAAACATAATATCAACACCTCAGATGACGACTGGAAAGACCAAGTAAAAGCCATCCTTGGTGATGAGAAAATCAGTGCCGCGGTTGATTCTATCGGTGGTGAGTCGAGTAATGATCTGCTGGCGTTACTGGGTCATGGTGGCACATTGGCATCGTTTGGCATCATGTCAGGCAAACCAATGGTGCTAGATCCAACCCATATTATTTTTAAACAAGCGACGATTAAAGGCTTTTGGGGCAGCAAAATCAGTCAAGAAATGAGCGTTGAAAACAAACAGCGTTTGATTGATGAGCTAATCGAACGTGCTAACAATGGCAATTTAAAACTGCCCGTTGAAGCGACGTTTGATTTAGCAGATATCGTCAAGGCCGTCGATGGCAAATTGCAGGCAAGTAAGAATGGTAAGGTGTTGTTAAAAGCATAAATTATTGTCTTACATATATCGATGTAGTTGCAAATGATGTACGTGCAAGTAAAAACACACACCAAACAACCTCACTAGGAATAATATGATGTCTAATAATAAAACCTTTAAAGCCTTAGTCGTCGAAGAAAATACCGACGGCAGCTTTAGCAAAAGTATTCAAGAACGCAACGTCAGTGACTTGCCAGAAAATGACTTGTTAATAGAAGTGCATTATTCCTCGTTAAATTTCAAAGATGCGATGTCGGCATCAGGCAATAAAAGAATCACCAAACAATATCCGCATACCCCCGGTATTGATGCAGCAGGCGTCGTTGTCAGTGACAAATCAGGCACGTTTACCGCAGGGCAAGAAGTATTGGTATTTGGCTATGATTTGGGCATGGATACGGATGGCGGTCTGGGTCAGATGATCTCCATACCTGCCGATTGGGCATTGCCCTGCCCAAAAACGCTGACGTTAAAAGAAGCAATGACTTACGGTACGGGCGGCTTAACCGCAGCACTCAGTATCCAAAAACTAGAAAAAATGGGCGCAAAACCCAGTGATGGTCCAGTCGCGGTAACTGGTGCAACAGGCGGCGTCGGTACGATCAGCATCGCTATTCTGAGTCAGCTGGGTTATGAGGTGATTGCCTTCTCAGGTAAGCCAGAGCAAAGCGAGCATTTAAAAGCATTGGGCGCGAGCGAAGTACGTCATCGCGACACCATCAATGAAATCGGTAACAAGCCTATCGGTCGTGAGGTGTGGGCAAATGCTATTGATACCATTGGCGGCGACTACTTACCAAACCTGCTAAAGCAAACCAAATCTGGCGGTGCGGTGACCAGTTGTGGTTTAGCCAGCGGCGCTGATTTTTCGATGTCGGTGATACCTTTTATCACCCGCGCGGTGTCATTATTGGGTATCGATTCGGTTTATATTCCACTGGCTGATAAAGAAGCCATTTGGCAGCGTGTCGCGACCGATATGAAACTACCTAATCTAGGGAGCTATGGTGAAGAGATTACACTTGAGCAAACGCCTGAATATTTAGATCGCTTTATGTCTAGCAAAGTGGTTGGGCGTTATGTGGTGAATGTGAAGGGATAGAATTTGGTTAGAAGTTAGGTTTTGTAAGCAACGGCAGTGCTTCTTTTGAGGTGCTGCTTTTTTATTTTTTAAAAGATTATTGTTTGATATCGAACACAATGTTTTTAACGTCAAATTCGTTACAGTTAATTCTTGGCGTCTCTAATCTTTCAATATTATAGAAATTGGACATTAGCTCTACTGCACTATCAAAATTATCTTGAGTCGGCTCTAGTATTTCAGAGTAGATAGATATTTTGTCTAATTTGAGGTTAGTACTCAATGTTCTAACAACTAAGTCTTGAACATTCGAATGCAAATACTCAATATTATAATCAATGGTCACTGATATATAACCATTC